>NZ_DASVSF010000008.1 GCF_036388275.1 Longimicrobium sp. | reverse complement strand
TCGCCGCGCGCACTGCGGGCGAGAGGACTTCACCAGCCGCCTCCAGCTGCTCTATGATGCTCATGGGCCACAATATGTAGTGCTCATGTGAACAAAGTCTACAGTTTTGTACAACCCACTGAACGGTTACGTCGCGGCAACAAGGGCCCGAAGTCCGCCTTCGCGGACTGCACGCGAAGCAGAGTGCGCCAGGCCAGCCGAAGCGCGAGCGAATTCTCCCCTCTCCCGCTTGCGGGAGAGGGGCCGGGGGAGAGGGCAGCCGGGGAAATGCGCCGGACCGGCCGAAGCGCACCCAAGCTCGCTACTCGAGCCCAGCCCGAACCCCGGATCAGGCAGACGCGCCGGGCTAGCTCCCTTCCCCCGCGCAGTTTGCGGGGGAAGGGCTGGGGATGGGGGGCGCTGCGGCATTCGCAGCACCCGATCGGATCAGGATCGAAGTTCCTCCCCCTCTCCGCACAGCAGCTCCGTGCGGGAGGGGGCGGGGGGAGCAGCCCGGGTGGCGCCAAATGGCGGCGTGCCGTTACTGTACAAGGTGCGCCCAAGCTACGGCGCGCGGCACCTCAACAAACCGATCGATGGAATCTGGAACCCACGCGCACTACTACAACGCGCACGACCTGCCCCGCTTCGGCGAGATGGGCAAGGATGCGCCGCACCTGGCCGAGAAGTTCTTCGCCTGGTACAACGCTGTCTTCGCCGAGGGGGCCCTCAGCGAGCGCGAGAAGTCGCTGATCGCCCTGGCCGTGGCGCACGCGGTGCAGTGCCCATACTGCATCGACGCGTACTCCTCGGACTGCCTTCAGAAGGGCGCCGACACCGAGCAGATGACCGAGGCCGTGCACGTAGCGGCAGCCATCCGCGGCGGCGCATCCCTGGTGCACGGCATCCAGATGCGCAACCGCGCCGACGAACTCGGCATGTAGAGGGAAAGTACCGGGTGCCGAGTACCGAGGGCCAAGGTCGTTTACCAGGCACTTGGCACTTGGCCCTCGGTACTTTCGCACCACCGCACTCATGCACTTACGCACTGCCCCTATGTCCCGCGTTCTCCCGACCCTGCAGAAGCGCCGCTCCGGCCTGGCGTCCACGCGCGAGCAGCGCTCGCTGCTGCACGCCGTGCCCGTGGCGCAGAGCTTCGAGTCGGCGCTCGCCGGGGCCGGGTTGCTTCCGCTGCGCCCCACGACGATCGACATCCTGCAGATCAACGTGGGACGCAAGTGCAACCAGACGTGCCGCCACTGCCACGTGGATGCCGGTCCGGACCGCACCGAGATGATGCCCGACGACGTCGTGGACCGGTGCATCCAGGTGATCGAATCCACCGGCATCCCCACGGTCGACATCACCGGGGGCGCGCCGGAGCTGCACAAGCGGTGGCGGGAGATCGTCGAGCGCGCGACGGCGGCGGGCAAGCACGTCATCGACCGGTGCAACCTCACCATCACGCTGCTCCCCAACTACGCGTACCTCCCGGAGTTCTTCGCCCAGCACCGGGTGCACGTGGTCGCCTCGCTGCCGCACTACCGGCCCAAGGGCACGGACTCGCAACGGGGGGACGGCGTTTTCGACGAGTCGATCCAGGCGCTACGGCGGCTGAACGAGCTGGGATACGGACGCGAGGGATCGGGGCTGGTGCTGGACCTGGTCACCAATCCCGTGGGAACGTTCCTCCCCGGCAACCAGGGCGCGCTCGAGGCGGACTGGAAGCGGCAGATGGAGCGGCTGTACGGCATCCGCTTCAACCAGCTGTACACCATCACCAACATGCCCATCAGCCGCTACCTGGAGTTCCTGGCGGAGAGCGGCCGGCTGAACGAGTACATGGAGCGGCTGGTGACGGCCTTCAACCCCGCCGCCGCCGCGGGAGTGATGTGCCGCAACACGCTTTCGGTGGGATGGGACGGCGTGCTGTACGACTGCGACTTCAACCAGATGCTGGGGCTGCCGGTAGACCCGCGCGGGCCGCGGACCATCTTCGACTTCGACCTGGACGCGCTGAGCCGGCGCGACATTGTGCTGGGGCCGCACTGCTTCGGATGCACCGCGGGCGCGGGCTCCAGCTGCGGGGGCGCCACGGCCTGACCGGCGCGTGGTACGGCGGATGCGAGACGGCGGCGCGGAACGTCAACCCGAAGCACGCAACCCGAATCCCGAGATGCCGATGTCCAGGCTACGCCACCTGCCCGCCTGCCTGCTAACCGCCCTCGCCCTGGCCGCCTGCGACGGCGCGGGCGAGCACAACGCGCCCGACGAGGCCAACCAGAGCGCCAACACCGCCGATTCGGCCGCCGAGGGCACCGCCGTCCCGGGTGTCCTTCCGCCCGCGGGCACCGTGAACCCGGCGGCGCCCTCCGGCCCCGGCACGTCGCCCACCGCGTCGGATTCCACCACGCAGGTGCCCAACGCGCTCGGCGAGCCGGTGCAGAGCGGCGCCACGGGCCCGGTGCCCACGCAGGGCGACACCGGCCGCACGCCCTGAGCCACGGTCAGAGGACGAGGGTGCCGCCGTGGGGCAGGACGTGCAGGTCCCCCGGCGGCAGCCCCGCGTCTTCCCACGCTTTCCGAGCGCGGAGGGGCGGCTCCAGCGGGTCCTCGTCCGTCAGGCGGAAGGTGCCCCAGTGCATGGGAACGAACGCGCCGCGCCCCCCCAGGTCGCGGTAGGCGCGCACCGCCTCTTCGGGGTTCATGTGCGCCGGCGCCATGAACCACCGTGGATCGTACGCGCCGATGGGCATCATCACGACGTCGAACGGGCCCAGCCGCCGGCCGATCTCGCCGTATCCGCGAAAATACCCGCTGTCTCCTCCAAAGTAGACGCCGCGCCCCGCCGCAGTCCGCAGCGCGAATGATCCCCACAGCCGGTCGTTGAACTCGCGCAGCCCGCGCCGCGTCCAGTGCTGGGCCGGCGCGCAGGTGATGGCCAGCGGCCCGCCGTCCGCGGGCAATTCCACCGTATCCCACCAGTCCACGTCGTGCACGTTGCGGGTGATGCCGCGCGCGGCGAGCCACGTCGCGTGCCCCAGCGGCGCGATCCACGTCAGCGCATCGCCGTACGTCGCGTGGAGCTCGCCGACGGTCGACTCGTCGAGGTGATCGTAGTGGTCGTGTGAAAGCAGGACGGCGTCGATGAGCGGCAGGTCGCCAAGGGCGAGGCCCGGTGGCGTGAAGCGCTTGGGGCCCATCCACGACAGCGGCGATGCCCGCTCGCTGAAGTGCGGATCGGTCAGCAGGTTCAGCCCGCCGAGCTGCAGAAGAAAGCTGGCGTGTCCGATCCAGGTGATGCGGATCTCGTCCGCCACTGCCCGCGGCCGCGCGATGTCTGGCGTGGCGCGCGGCAGGTCCGACGGGCTGGGATTCGGCGCCTGCTTGGACCACATCCGCTCCCACTGCCAGCGCAGCACGCCGCCCCCGGCCCGCGCATCCGCCACCTCCAGCGGCCAGGGAATCCGGAACCGCCCATCCGGCCCGTGGTGCGCAGGCCTCGCGCGAAAAATTTCAGTCATCGATTCTGATCGTTTGCCGCTCGGCGGACGGAGCGGACGCGCCGGATTCCCGTTCGAGTATTGGCAAAAATCCCACCCGTGGCGCAATCGCCCCGCTTGTTGGCCTTGAGAGTTGTGTCTAGCTTCGAAATCGTGTGCGACAGTCTCCCGTTGCTTGCGGCGTTACCCTTAGCGATCCAGAGATCCATGGTTGACTACGATCGCAGCTACCGGCACGACGTGGCACCCGCAGCCGCGGCAGCCTCAGCGGCACGTCAGCGTCCTCGGGTGTCCGGTCCACCTCAAACCACGGATAGTCGGCCCGTGTCAGAGGATCTGGTGCGGCGCTTCGAGGATCTTGCGGCGCGCTGGCGGGAGGACACCCAGTTCCACTCGTCACCTAAGATCCTCTTCGAGCATCCGGCATATCAGGAGATAATCGGCTTCGGGCCACCCGTATTGCCCCTGTTGTTCCAGGATCTGGAGGAAACCGGTTCGTTCTGGTTCTGGGCTCTGCATGCGATCACCAATGAGAATCCCGTCCCACACGCAGATCGGGGCGACATCCCTCGCGTGACGGAACACTGGCTGAATTGGGGGCGTGAGCGAGGATACCTCAATGGATGACTGGCTTCGCGCGAAGTATCCACGGCTCGGGAATGGTCACTTCCAAGTTACTAGCCCTGAGTCACGCAAATACAACTGCGTTGCTTGGGCCGCGGGACAGGATAGCCGGTGGTGGGCGCCGATCGAGTTTTCATGGTGGCCGGAAGCCGCCAAGATCGGCTGGTCGGTCAAGGCTCTCGAATCCGTTTTCCAACTGATGGGTTACGTCGTAGCGTCCGACGCGGAGTTGGTACCCGGCCTCGAGAAGGTGGCGATCTTTGCGGCGGACAACGAATGGACCCATGTCGCCCGCCAGCTGGAGTCCGGCTACTGGACCAGCAAACTAGGGCAGGGCGTCGATATCGAGCACGAATTGGATGGCTTATCGGGGAGCAGGTACGGCGACATTGTATTGATCATGAGCCGCCCGCGGTCGAGTGAGCCGTCCGAGCCTCCGTCGCTCAGGTATCTGATGGGCGACGCGGAGGCCGCTTGAAGTACCGCGGTTCTAGGGCGGATCAGAGGGGACGGGAAGTAGGGGTGAGCGACGCGGTTCACTGGGGAGCGTCATGTGAAAACGACAGCCAGCTACAAGGATGCCAAGAGCAGGGCTGCGGCTCTGGACGCGAACCTGCGTGCGGATGACCCCCGGCTCCGCCACGCCGTCCACCTGCAGCACCATGACGGGACGGTGCTGTTCTACAACTCCGCATTCCTCGTCAAGTGGCGGGGCTGGTTGATCGTGCTGACTGAGCACCACGGGCCACATGTCTATCACCCGGAAGACCTTCACGCGTTCGGGATGTACCGCGCGGTACGTCGGATCGAGGCCGTGCACGACGAGTAAAGCGCGGGTGAAGCCGGGCCTTGCGCGGGCTTCTCGGACTGGATGGTTTTCGTGTTGGGAAGGTTGTGTGGCGCGCCCCTCGGTCGCTGCGGAGTTCAGCGGACCGGCAGGGTTCCCGTGGCCGCTCCTCGGGATGACAGGCGCGCTACGACAGATGCGCTGAGCGTGCAGGTGAAGCCCCGAACGGGAGGCGCTAGCGGCCTGTGCCGGGGCTTTCCGCTGTTCCAGCCGCGGGTTCACCCCCGGGACGTGCGCGTAGGCAGGATGGTTATGAATCGTCCGCGGGGGGCTGGACCTCGGGACCCGATACCACTTGTACGGCGGGGGTTTGGCGGCGTGGAGGGCGCTTGAGTTCTTCGGAGCGCTGCTCGATCATGCGGCGGACGCGGGCGGGGGCGTCGTGCAGGAGGGGCGCGATCAGGGGGGCTTCGGGAAGGTTCTTCCAGTAGCGCAGCGGCATTTCGGCGCGCATGGCGCCGGGGCGCAGGCGGCCGGGGTTGAAGGTGCTGGCGTAGTACGTTTTCCAGAGCGCTTCGAGTTCATCTTCGCCGGGGGCGGCGGAGCGGGGAACGCCCGGGGAGAACGACAGCGACTCGCCGTTCCAGTGCGTGCAGACGCCGGGCGTAAGGATGGACCACGCCATCGACGCGAACCGCTCCGCGAAGAACGGCGCCGCGTGCTCCACCACGTCGTGCTCGGGCTCGAACCACGCCACGTAGCGCGTTTCCCCCGCGTGCTCCACCGCGCGGAAGCGGACGAACGCCTTCATCTTGTGCTCCGCCCGCCGCACCGCCTTTTCCATCCGCAGCAGCCGGTGCACGTCAGGGTCGGGCGCCACCTCCATCAACCCGCGCTCCCCATGCGTCAGCCGCCACAACACGCGGTACATCAGTCCCCACCGCTCCGCGTCGCGATGGCACGCCACCCACTGCGCCGCCTCCACGAACCGCCGCGGCACGCGCATCCCGTCCGCCGCGGCCGAACGTGCCGCCACGTCAGGCAGATCATCCGCCAACCCGAGCAGCGGCTGCTGGTCATCCCCCGCCTGCCAGACGACGGAACGCGGCTCCACGCCCTCCACCAGCAGCGCGCGAGCCGCCACCCGCCACCGCTCGAACGTCGGCGCGAACACGACGGTCCTCATCTCGCGGCCTTCACTTCCGCACGAACGCACTCACGCACCAACGCACTGCCCCTCACAGCTCCCCGTGCGTGGCCGCCACGGCCGACTCGAACAGGTCCACCTGTGCGGCCTTGGGAGCGATGCGGTCGCGCAGGTCCAGCGAGTCCGGGCCGAGCAGCGTCGGGCGGTGGTCGGCGGTGATGATGAAAGGAAGCGAGCGGCGCAGCGGAATGCCCAGCCGGCGCAGGTCGTCGATGCGGATGCTCATCCACCGCCGCGAGGCCAGGATGCGCTTGACGTTTCGGGCGCCCAGGCCGGGGATGCGCAGCAGGTCTTCCCTGGGGGCGCGGTTCACGTCCACGGGAAAGCGCTCGCGGTTGCGGAGGGCCCACGAGACCTTGGGATCCATCGAAAGATCCAGGTTGGGTGCCTCGCGCGTGGTCAGCTCGTCGGCGCCGAAGCCGTAGAACCGCATCAGCCAATCGGCCTGGTAAAGCCGGTGCTCGCGGATGAGCGGCGTGGGGACGACGGGCAGCGCGGACGCGGCGTCGGGGATGGGCGAAAACCCCGAGTAGTACACGCGCCGCAGCTTGGGCCCTTCGTACAGCGCCGATGCGGTGGACAGGATGGCGGCGTCGGTCGCGTCCGTGGCGCCCACGATCATCTGCGTGCTCTGCCCGGCGGGGGCGAACACGGGAAGCGAGCGCCGGGGCCCCGCGTCACCCTTCGCCTGGTCGATGCGGTCGCGCAGGTGCGACATGGCCCCGGTGATCTGCACCAGCTTCTTTTCGGGGGCCAGCCGGTCGAGGTTCTCCTGCGTGGGCAGCTCGACGTTGATGCTCAGGCGGTCGGCCCAGCGCCCGGCTTCGTCCAGCAGTTCGGGCGAGGCGTCGGGGATGGTCTTCAGGTGGATGTAGCCGGCGAATCCGTGCTCGCGCCGCAGCGTTTTCGCGACGAGCACCAGCTGCTCCATCGTGTAGTCCGGGGTGCGGATGATCCCGGAGCTCAGGAACAGCCCCTCGATGTAGTTGCGGCGGTAGAAGTCCAGCGTGAGGTCTACCACTTCCTGCACCGTGAAGCGCGCGCGGCGGACGCTGCTGCTGCTGCGGTTGATGCAGTACTGGCAGTCGTAGATGCAGACGTTGGTGAGCAGGATCTTCAGCAGCGACACGCACCGGCCGTCCGGCGTGTAGCTGTGGCAGATGCCGGTGCCCTCGGTGGAGCCCAGCCCCTTCGTCCCGCCCTTGCGTCCCTTGGCGCCGCTGCTGGAGCACGACGCATCGTACTTCGCGGCGTCGGCGAGAATAGCGAGCTTGTCGGCGACTTCCATGCACCCCGTCCCTGCGTTTCCCCGAATCCGAACAGACACCGAATAACGTAGCGCTGCGCGCCGGCCGATGTCAAATGTTTATACAGCGTTGCCGCGGGATCGTGCCGCGCGAAAAACCAGAAACTGCATCTCACGCAGAGGACGCAGAGAAGACAGAGAGGACGCAGAGGGCATGCAAGCGCCTCTGCGTCCTCTCCGTTCCCCTCTGCGCCCTCTGCGTGATGCTCTTTTACCGCGCCGGCGGCTGCGCAGGCGCCATCAGGCCGTTGAACAGGAACCGGAACGTGCCGTGCGGCTGCGCGCGGAACGCGATCTCCGGCCCGAACAGGTACAGCATCCCCCGGCCGACGGGCGCCGAAACGATGGCCGCGCCGCCCTGCAGGTGCTGCTGCCCCCACGCCCATCCGCTCCGCAGCGGCGTCGCCGTGTCGAACCAGGCGATCCGGCGGATCCCCGCGGCTTCCGCGCCGGGGCCGAGGCGGAACACGGGCGAGTCGTCGAACATCACGTCCGCCTGCTCGCGCATCCCCGCGGCGATCGGCGCGCTCGCGTCCACCTTCACGCGCAGGATGCTGCCGGGGATGTAGTACTTCTCACGCGGCAGGTGGCGCGGCTGTCCGTCAGCCCCGGCCTCGGTCAGGTAGTCGGTGATGGGCAGCCCCAGGTGCTGCGCCAGCACCGTGGAGCTTCCGACGGTGAGCACCGTGCCCCCGTTCTGCATGAAGGCGCGCAACTGCGGCACCGTCCGCTCGATCGTCACATTCCCCAACTGCCCGCGGAACTCCGCCGGCACCGCGTCGGGGCTGGGCATCCCCGCCATGCTGCCGCCGCGCGGCTCCCGCTCGGGGATGGCGCCGTCCACGAACACCAGCACGTCGTACTTCGCGTTCAGGTTGCCAGCGTCCAGCTCCGGCGGGAACACCACCTGGTGGGGGAACTGGAACTGCTCCAGGATCCACCGCGTCCAGCCGCTGGGCATCAGCCCGCCGTAGCGGTCTACCAGGCCGATGCGCGCGGGCTTCAGCAGCGTGCCCTCCGGCGCGCGTCCCGACGCCTCCACCCGGATTCCCAATGAGTCCGCCAGCCGCTGCAGCAGCGCGTGCGACTCGCGAGCCGGGACCGAGAAGCTGCCGGTGGAAGTGCGCCGCACGGGAATGCCGGCGGCCATCAGGCGATTGACGGCGGTGAACGCATCGTTCTGCGCCGGCGACAGCACGTAGGCGGCGGGCATGCCCCGCGGCGCCTCCAGACGCCCGCGCGGCGCGGGCAGGTTCCATTCGTCGATCTGCACGAACGGGCCGGACACGCTTTCCAGCATGCGGTCGAACTCCACGCCCATCTGGTACGCCAGCGTCCATCCCGCGTTGTCGTACGGGGGAATGGGCGGGCCGCCCTCGTACAGGAAGTCGTTGGGGTGGTCCTGCGGCTCGAACATGTCCAGCACGTGCGGGCGGAACGGCTGCGCCGTCTGCACCACGAACGAGCCCGCGGGATACGTCCGTCCGCCCGCGGAGAACTGCGCCGTGGCCCGGTGCACCTGCACCCCGGTCTCCAGCAGCGCGTTGACGAACTTGGTGGCCGTGGCGAAGTCTGCCTGGCTGCTGGGGATGACGTACGCCCGCGGATCGCGCCACTCCGGGCGGCGCAGCAGGCCCAAGTAGCGCGCGGACTCCTGCGCGTTCGGCGCGCCTTGGAACAGCCCCCCGGCCGACATCACCCCCGTTCCGTCGTTGCGCTGCCCCTGTCGCTCCGACGCGATCACCGCGCGCACCGAATCCACCCGGCGCGGATACGTGGTCCAGCTGTCGGTGCTGCCGCGCTCGATGGAGTTGCGGCCCATCCGCCAGAAGTTCATCAGGAGCGTGGGCCGGTAGCGGCTGGCGTAATCGAGCACCGCGTAGTTGGCCGTCACCGAGTAGTCGATGGACTGGCGGAAGTGCCACCGCTGCGGCGCGATGGGCGACACCAAGTCGGTGCTGGGAAGCTGCCGGCTGGGCACGAACGGAATGTCCATGGGCGTGGGATTGCCGATGGTTTCCGTCAGCAGCCCGATCATGTTGTGAAAGTACGTCGTCGTGCGCAGGCCGCCGTTCCACCAGGTGCTGTAGTTGGCGCCGCGGCGCGTGGTGACGCCCGGCTTCCGCTCCGCGATGAAGCGGTTGTGCATGGCGCTGCCCACCATGTCGATGCCGGTGGCGATCAGCGGGTCGTACACGTAGTTGAACGGGTCACGGAAGGGCGGCGCGAACATCACCGTGCCGGTGGGGCCCGTCTGGTGGTGGTTGTAGACGATCTGCGGGAACCACTCGCGGTACATCACCCGGTTCATGTTCTCCGTCTCGGGCTGCGTCGAGGCGTAGAAGTCCCGGTTGTTGTCGTGGCCGATGTACTTCTGGTACAGCCGCGGAATGTTGCCCGTGGAGCGCGCCTCGCGGTTGGGATTGCGCATGTACCAGTCGCTGACCAGGTCCATGCCGTCCGGGTTGGCGTGCACGAACAGGATGATCACGTCGTCCAGAATGCGCCGCGTCTCGGCGTCGTCGCGGCTGACGAACTGCCACAGCGTTTCCATCAGCTGCTGCGCGCCCAGCACCTCGTTGGCGTGCAGCCCGCCGTCGATCCACACCACCGCCTTGCCTTCCGCCGCCAGCCGCGCGGCCGTGGCGCTGTCCGCCCGGCCCATGGCCAGGGTGCGGCTGATTTCGCGGTAGCGCTCGAGGGTGCGGTGGTTCTGGGGGCTGGTGACGATGGCCATCAGCTGGGTGCGCCCCTCGGCCGTGCGGCCGATGTCCACCATGGTCATCCGGTCGCTCTCGGCGTCCAGCTTGCGCCAGTACGCCGTCAGCGCCTGGTAGTTGGGCAGCACGTAGTCGGCGCCGATGGCGTGGCCGAAGTGCTGCTCGGGGCTGGTCAGCCGCTGCTGCGCCTCCGCGCGCGCCGATGCCAGCACTCCGGCGCTTAGCGCCAGCGCACAGGCAGCGCGGCGTGTTCTGAACGAAATCAAAGCGGTGCGCCTCCGTCCGTCGGTTGCGGATTCCGTATACACGTGTGGGAACTCCTACAATCGAACGCGCGCCGGGGGGTGTCAAGCCGGGTGTCACACCGGGCGGGCCGCGCGCGTTGTTCCGGCAGATTCGAAGACAGGTGATTCAATCCAAGCCTCCGAAGGACGTCACGATGAAAAAGATGCTGGCCCTGCTGCTCGTGCTGGTGTGCGGGGGATGCGCCAACGGACTGCTTCCCCAGGAGGACGCCGATGCCACGCTGCGCACCGACCGTTCGAAGTACGCCGCGGGAGAGGCGGCGACGCTGGAACTGGCGAACACCTCAGACGGCAGCGTGGGATACAACCTCTGCTTCAGCCAGCTGGAGCGCTTTTCGAGCACGGGGTGGACGCCGGCGGAAGGCACGGGGACCACGTGCCTGGGCATTTTGCTCTCGCTGAAGCCCGGTGAACGCGCCACGGGCCAGCTGCCGCTCCCCGCGGACCTTCGCGCGGGCACGTACCGGGTCAGCACGCGCATCGAGGAGTCGGATGGGGATGCCGAGCGGGTGTCGACGGAGCCCTTCACCGTCCGCTGACGACGCCCTTGCGCCCCGGACGGGCCGCGCCATATTGATCTGCGTCCGCCGTCTGTTCCCGGCGGCGGACGCAGTTCCCCTCTTCTTGATCCCCCCGCTGGAGCCGTCCATGCCCGCAATCCTCGGTATTGCGTCCGTTCTCCTGGGCCTCGCCCTGATCCTTGCCGACGAGCACGTCAGCCGCGCCGTGTGGCGCCGCGCCGAAGAGCCCGAGGCGGGCTCCACCAGCGTCCGCATGCTCGGGCTGATCCTGTTTGTGGCGGGTGGCGTGGCGTTGATCACCTGGCAGCCCTGATCGCCGTCAGTCCATCCGCCTGACGTAGCGCCACCCGGTCCGCTCGAAGCCCATCCGCTCGTAGAACCGGTGCGCCTCGTCGCGGTGCAGCGATGTCGTCAGGTGCACGGCGTACGCCCCGCGCTCGTCGGCCCACTCTTCCGCTTCGTCCACCAGCCGCGCCCCCACGCCCCGGCCGCGCATCACCTCGCTGACTACCAGCGCCAGGATGCGCACGACCGGCCGGTCGTGCTCGTACGCCCATCCCCGCTGCAGGCCGATCATCCCTACCACCTCGCCGTCCACCTCCGCGACGAGGGTGGCGTACTCGTGATTGCCGTGGATGCGCGCCAGCCGTGCGCGCAGCTGCTCGGGCGACGCGGGATAGCCGAGGTCAGCCATCAGGGCAGCCAAGGCGGGGAGGTCGGCGTCGGCGGGGGGGCGGATGCGGATGTCCATATGGCGGGCGGTACGCGGTTTGCTCGGATGTGCGCCCCTCACAACGACTCCTTCAGGAGGAGCGATATGGGCAAGCAGATGGAAGGCAACGAGGAGCAGAAGCGGCAGGCGGCGCGCGACGCCAAGGCCGAGGGCAAGAAGCCCAGCGAGGTCGGGGCGACCACGGGTGCCAGCCACCAGCGCAACGAGGCGCAGAACGGCATGTCGCACCAGCAGCGCATCGACCTGAAGCGCGAGGGCAAGCAGGACGACCTCTCGCAGGAGACGCCCGAGGCGCGCCCCGGAAGCCGCGACGCGCACACGGTGGATCACGAGAAGTATCCGCGCCTCTGACCGCGGCGCGCAAGAACGAACCGGGCCGAGAGCGCGATGCTCCCGGCCCGGATTCGTTCGTCGGAGAACGCGAGACGCGCTTCGTCAGGCTGTGGCGCATCCCGCGGGAGCCCCCCATCCCCAGCCCTTCCCCCGCAAACTGCGCGGGGGAAGGGAGCCAGCGTCGTGCGGTCCACACTTCTGGCGTGCACCACAACCTGTCATCCTGAGCCCCAAGCGCACCGCACTCGCCCGTAGACCGTGCTTCACGGGGCGAAGGATCTAACCTGAGGCGCCTCCAACCATGGGCGCGGTAGCGACACGGAACCCTGGGCCTCGGCCGCCAGTGCCCGTAAATCCGCTGTCACCGTGGTGAAACCCTCAGACACAGGAATGCGTTCATCCCTGTGCGACATCGTGCTGGCCGGCTTCCGCGTACACCCTCCGTTCCTGTGTGTGCCAGGATCGAATGATGATAGTGTTCACGATCGCTGGATTCGCCCTTCTCGCGATGGCTGTGCTTCGCGGCCTGCAGGCGTGGGTGGCCGATCAGCGGATGCAGCGGTTCCGGGTACCCGGTGAATCCTTCGGCTCATATTTGTTCGTGCCCCTCCGGTGGCAGAAGCACCTGTACTCGCCCGACGGCGAGCGGTTCGTCACCGAGGCATGGCGCCGTACGGGCGCAATGTACGGGTACGGCCTCGTGGGGATGCTGCTGTTCGCGATCGGGAACGCCTGATGCCTGAGTGCGGTGTGCAGCCAGTCCCAGCCTCCCGCGGTTTGGGAGGCTTTCCGCTGTAGTTGCGGCGGGTTCACCGCTCACCTGAGCCTGATGTACCCATCGACACGCCAGGGGCGCCCCCATCCATGGAGGGCACCCCTGGTGTTGCATCTCCACTCCCACGCCTGTCGTCGGGGCGGGTGCCCAACGCTCGGCGAGGCCGGTTGATGGCCCCGCCGGATCAGGATTTTACGCCGTGGGCAGCGGCGGCGGCCCGGCCCCGAAGAGCGGGCGGAGCGCCTCTACCTGGCTGGCCGGCGTCCAGGCCGCCATCCCCTGCTGCCACACCAGCGTGTCCGGAGTCAGCTGCCCGCCCGCCACGTGGCCGCGCAGCGCATCCATCCCGAACGGCCCCGCCTGCGTGCCACCCAGCGCAACGTAGAACTGCGCTGCGCCGGGCAGTGGCGGAGGCCCGCCCGCGGTCGCCGCGCCCGCCGGGTTCTGATTGAACGCGTTGGCCATCTGCTGCGCCATCCCGAAGCCCAGCCCCAGCCCCATCCCCTCGCCGGCCCCGCCGCCGGGGTTCTTGGCGGCCTGCTCCATGGCGTTGGCCGCCTGGAACTGCGAGTACGCGCCCAGGTTGCCGATCACGCCCATGCTGGTGCGCTTGTCGAGCGCCTTTTCCACCTCTTCCGGCAGGGAGATGTTCTCCACCAGGAAGGTGGTCACCTCCAGGCCGTACTCGCCCACTTCGGGCCCGATGACCGTCTTTACCGCCTGCCCGAGCTCCGAGAAGTTGGCGGCCAGGTCCAGCGCGGGGATCTTGCCCTCGCCCAGCGCCTCGGTAAAGCGCGACACCATGAAGTTGCGCACCTGGTCGGAAATTCCGTCCGTGGTGAACACGCCGTTGGTGCCCACGATCTGCGCGATGAACTTGGCCGGCTCGCTCACCCGCACCGCGTACGTGCCGAACGCCCGCAGCCGCACCGGCCCGAACTCGGGGTCGCGCAGCATGATGGGGTTCTTGGTGCCCCACTTGAGGTCGGTGAACACCTTTGTGGCGACGAAGTACACCTCGGCCTTGAACGGCGAGTTGAAGCCGTACTTCCATCCGCGCAGGGTGGAAAGCACCGGCAGGTTCTCCGTCGTCAGCTCGTAGCGCCCGGGGGGGAAGACGTCCGCGATCTCGCCCTGGTCCACGAACACCGCGGCCTGTCCAGGCCGCACGATCAGCTGCGCGCCGTTCTTGATCTCGTTGTCGTGCCGCTGAAACCGGTACACCATCGTGTCGCCGGTCTGGTCCAGCCACTCGACGATGTCGATCAGCTCGGTCTTGATGAAGTCGAAGAGGGCCATGGGCGTGCTCCGAAAGGGGCAAGTGTGGTGGATGGGGCCGGACGCAAGTTCACGCGCGGGCGGCCCCTGCGCAACCCGCGTGAATGCGGCACTACGCACGGAGGCGGCAACTTGTTTCGGCGGATGGGGTTCGCCGCCCCGATGCGGATCGGCAGATGATGTTCGAAGGGCCGCCCTCGCGGGGGCGGCCCTCCTCGCATCTTCGAACGGCGGGTTTACCTCCGGATCACGCGGATCGCGCGCGGCAGCGCAGCGACCACCGTGGTGATCCTTCGCGCCCGCGCCATGTTCGTGACGCGCGCAGCCTCGTCCAGCTTCTGCGCGAGTTCGTTGTAGCGGAGGAGATCGTCCTCGCGCTGGTAGGCCAACGAGTGTCCCTCGCCGGGGCGCACCCACGGGTCCGTGTTCACGAGGTGGCGGTGCACCTCCAGAAACGCCTCCGCCACTTTCGCCTCCGCCTCCGGCACGCCGCGGTGGTCGCGCGGAAAAATCGCGGCGATCTCCGCGGCGGGCATTCCCGACTCTTTCGCGAACGCGGCGGTGCGCTCGTCGATCCAGGCGGCGGACGCCTGCCGGATCTCCGAGGCCGCCGCCACGCGTCCTTCGAACCACTTTGCCAGGGCGGGGTGGGAGCGTGCGTTTCCCTGGTACTGCACGGAGGGCCACGGAGCGGGCGGGTTGTGGCCGCTGGCGCCGTGCCGCGCCCTGATCTCCCGCTCCCATACCGCCCGGGCCACCTCCATCCGCCGGATCACCCACATCCGCTTGGCCAGGGGGGAGGTGGGCATGGGACCGCTGTCCGGGGCCGGGGTGGTGGGCAGGGTGTCCTGCACCCATGCGAGGGCGGTGAGCACCTGCTCGTGTTCCCGCTCCACCTCCGCCTCTGCCAGGGCATGCTGGTCTATCGCGGCGGACACGCGGTAGAAGAAGATCCCACATACCGTAAGCACGGCCAGAAGGAGCACCCATCCGGCTGCGGTCCGCCACGAGGAGCCCTCCGGCTCCTGCGGCGGGCGGGGCGGTGGGGGGCGGTACGCGATCGGACCGGGCGCCAGCGTGGCCCCGCACTTCGGGCATTCACGGGAATGGGCGGGCATGGGAGTGCCGCATTGGCGGCAGGCATTCAGGGCCATCGTGGGGGCGGGCGAATGTGAGGAAGGGGAGAAACCGCGAGGATCCGATCCAGGACTTAATGAACGTAAACAACTGAAGCCGAAGCGAAAGTCCCAGCGCCAACGCGGGGCAGGTCTGAACCTTGCCCCATTTGCCGCCACAGGTGCGATAGCGAACCGGGAGCGGCGATGATACGGTACGGGCCGGCGGGGTTTCAGTACAAGGACTGGGAGGGCGTCGTCTACCCCGCGCCCAAGCCCAAGGGGTTCGATCCCCTTCGCTACCTGGCCGGGTACTTCGACACGGTAGAGATCAACTCGTCGTTCTACGGCCCGCCCCGCGCGACGACGGTGCAGAGCTGGGTGCGGCGCGTGGAGGAGTTCCCCGACTTCCGCTTCACCCTCAAGCTTCACCAGCGCTTCACTCACCAGCGCACCGCGGCGTGGACGGCCACGGAGGTGGACGAGGTGCGCGCGGGGTTCGATCCCATGATGGAAAGCGGGCGCCTGGGCGCGGTGCTCCTGCAATTTCCCTGGTCGTTCCGGCGCACGGACGAGAACCGCGAGTGGCTGAACGACGTGACGACGACGTTCGCCGGCTACCCCCTCGTCCTGGAGGTTCGCCACGCCACCTGGAACACGCCCGAGTTCTTCCGCGGCCTGATGGAGCGGGGAATCGGGTTCGTGAACATCGACCAGCCGCTCTTTCACGACAGCATCAAGCCCACCGCGCACGTGACGTCGCCGGTAGGATACGTGCGGGTGCACGGCCGCAACTACAAGGACTGGTTCCGGGAAAAGGCGGGGCGCGACGAGCGCTACGACTACCTGTACACGGCGGAGGAACTGCAGCCCTGGGCCACGCGCACCGCCGAGATCGCCGCGGAGGCGCCGACGGAAGACGTGTTCGTGGTAACCAACAACCACTTCCGCGGCAAGGCGGTCGCCAACGCGCTGATGCTGCAGTCGATGGTGGAGCAGAAGAAGGTGCCCGCTCCGCCGTCGCTCTTGGACGAGTACAGGGAAGTCATGGAGCCATACACCGACCCCGTGGACCTTTCAGCTGCGACGGCTGGATAGGGCCCTTTCCCGGGGACAGGAATTACTTCGAATTACTCCGGTCGGAACCCCGGATAAATTCCGTTGCACCCAGTGTTATCGAGCGCCCGATGAATTACTTCGAATTTGTCCGGCGCCAACCCCGAATTAATTCGATGCTGGCCCAAGCACGCGGGGACGAGTAGACTCTGTACACTTTCGAGTTCCTCGCTCCCGATCTGGCGCCATGGCTGTCACCAACATCTGGAACATCCTGAACCTGCGAGAAAGCCCGTTCTTTCAGGATCCACTGGACCCGAGCACGGGTGGCCACTATCCGGTGAGTCTGTTCGTCGGACGGAAGCGCGAGGCAGACCACATCCTGCGCGGCCTTGGCGGTGCCCCTCACAGCCGCCATGCCGTCCAGGGGCCGCCGGGAGTCGGAAAGACAACGCTCGTGCAGTACGTGAAAGCGGCCGCGGCTGAGAGCGGCTGGCTGGCGGAATCCGAGGCGATCCCGGTTACCAGCGCAGCGACCGCCGAGGATCTGCTATTGAAGGTCCTGGGGTCGGTGCACGATGCGCTCGGCGCACGCGACAAGACCCTCCTGAACCTCGACGCCATGCAGGACGTCAGGCAGCTGCTGGACGTCGAGCGTGCGCGGTCGTACAGCGTTACCGTCTCGCTTCCCGGCGTCGGTGGAGTGGGCAGCGGCGCAGGGCCCCATCGATTTACCGGCCCGGGTGCACTGGCCGTTCAGCCCGCCCGGCTGCTTCGCGATCTCAGCGCGATTGCCCACGACCACCTGCAGGCACCGGGGATACTCATTCATCTCGACAACCTGGAGAACGTCGCAGAGCCGGATCAGGCCCGCGCCGCCCAGATCATCCGGGATCTTCGGGACTCCGCCCTGATGCATGCCGGGTTTCACTACATCTTGGTCGGGACGGATGATGCCATTCGCACCATCATCTCCAGCCAGGAGCAATTGCGCAGCGTGTTCAGCAATCCTGGCTCGTTGCAGCCGCTCGGCGAAGATGAGCTGTATGAATTGCTGGAGCGACGGTATGAGTACCTGGCGGTTTCGGACGAGCGGCCGCATGGAATAGCCGTGACGCGCGAAGCGGTTGGCCGGCTGTACAGGCTGTTCCAGGGAAACCTGCGCGGTACCCTGCATGCCCTGGACGAAGCGGCGAAGGTACTCGTGGGGCGGGGAGAGGATCCTACTGCGCCGATGGACTTCGAGCGGATGGTTCCCGTCCTGCGCACCATCTACCAGGCCAAGCTTCAATCGGACCTGACGCAGACTCAGGCCGACCACCTTCGGCGTATCGCCTCACAGGGTGTGGATGCTTCGCTGACGCAGGCAGAAGCGGGCAGGATGCTCAGCCTCAATGCAACGAGCACCTCTTCGCTCTTCTCGGATCTGCAGCGGAAGGGATACCTGGTAGAAACCTCGACCCTGCCGACGGGACGCCGTGGCCGTCCGCGCCAGCAGTACGTGTTGACCGGCCCGTCCCGCCTGGCATTGGATGCTGCCGCCACTGAAACGGCCCTCTGATGGCGGCCGATCCTGCAGACTGGAAGAAGGCGTGATGCTAGCCTTGCTCTCTACAGCCGCGCGACGACGTCCTCGACGGGGGTGCCGGTGCGGACGCCCTCGTACACCTGCCCTAGGATGTCTCCGCGGGCGAAGAGCAGGCGCGTGCGGTCCGCCGACCCGGACGGCACCTCCATCACCGCCACGCCCGAGCCCGCCAGCCGCTCCAGCAGCGCGCTGAACAGCCCCGTGGTCAGGTGCGCGCCGCGTGGCCCGCCACCGGCCTCGGCCTCTACCCAGTCCGTCAGGTCGATCGCCCCGACTGCCGGGTGAAGGTCGCGGAACTCCAGCCGCCCCCAGCCGCGATCGGCAAAGAAGCCGGCCGCCGCGCGCCAGAACTCCGCGGGGTTCAGCCGGCCCCAGTCGATGCCCGCGAAGTCGCGTGCCACCCGCTCCTGCAGCGAGGCGTACACCTCTTCGCCCAGCTCGTAGCCCAGCTGGCGCAGCACGGTGACGGCCTCCATCGGCTGGCGGTCGCCCACGACGGCCGTGCGAACCGAGGCCAGCAGCGTGGCGGGCACCTGCAGAAAGCGCGGCGGGGCGGCGATGGCGTTCATAGGAGACTTTCCTGGACGGCGCCACCAGCGACGGCGGCGGGTTCGGTGGATGGATCGGGATCGGCCTCGGCAGACCCGGCGGCCAACAGCTCCGGGAGCGCGAGAAGGTCGGCCTCGCTGAGCTCCTTGACGCCCAGCTCGCGCGCCTTGGCCAGCTTGGAGCCGGCATCGTCGCCGGCCACCAGGTAGTCCGTTTTCTTGGAGACGCTTCCCGCCACGCGGCCGCCGCGCTGCTGGATGAACTCCTCCATCTGCGGCCGCGTCATCGTGGGGTGCGTGCCCGTGATCACGAAGGCCTTGCCCGTGAACGGCCCCTGGGCCGGCTCCGTGCGCTCCTCCGTCATCTTGACGCCTGCGGCCGCCAGCTTGGCCACCACCTCCTGGTTGCGCGGCTCGGCCATCCAGGAGTGAAGCGCCTCGGCCATCGTGTGGCCGATGGTGTGGACGGCCTCGATTTCCTCCGTTGTCGCGGTCGCCAGGCGCTCCATGCTGCCGAAGTGCCTCGCGAGCGTCTGCGCCGCGATCTCGCCCACGTGCCGCACGCCCAGCCCAAAGAGCACGCGGGCCAGCCCCTGCTGCCTGGACGCGTCGATGCCGGCCAGCAGGTTCTGTGCGGACTTCTCCTTGAAGCCCTCCAGCGTCAGCAGCTGCTCTTGGGTGAGCGCGTAGATGTCGCCCACGTCGCGCACCATCCCGCGCTCCAGCAGGGTGGCGATGGTCCGCTCGCCCAGGCCGCGGATGTCCATGGCCCCGCGCGAGACGAAGTGCGCCAGCCCCCAGTAGATGCGCGCCGGGCAGGCCGAGTTGGGGCAGTACAGCAGGGCCTCGCCCTCGGGGCGCTCCACCGGCGTGCCGCACGACGGGCATTGGTCGGGCATGCGGAACTCCTCGGCCCGCACCTGCCCCTCTTCCAGCACCGGCCCGACCACCTGCGGAATCACCTCGCCCGCCCGCTTCACCAGCACCTTTTCGCCGGCGCGCAGGTCCTTGCGGCGGATGTCGTCCTCGTTGTGGAGGGTCGCCAGCTTCACGATCACCCCGCCCACCTCCACCGGCTCCAGCACGGCGTAGGGGTTCAGCGCGCCCGTTCGCCCCACGTTCAGCTCGATGGACCGGAGCGTGGTGATGGCCAGCGCCGGAGCGTACTTGTAGGCGATGGCCCAGCGCGGGTCGCGCCCGCCCACGATTCCCAGTTCGTCGTGAAGGGAAAGCGGGTTCACCTTGATGACCGCGCCGTCCACCTCGTAGTCCAGCTCGGCGCGCGACCCTTCGAACTCGTTCACGAAGGCGAGCACCGCCTCCAGGTCCGTGCAGGGGCGGGCCAGCGGGTTCACCGGCTGGCCCCACGCCCGCAGCGTCTCCAGCAGCTCCCATTGGGAACTGAAGGGAAGCGGATCGCGGCCGTCCGTCTCCACCGCATAGGCAAAGAAGCGAAGTGGACGCGAGGCGGTGACGGCCGGGTCCAGCTGGCGAAGGCTTCCCGCCGCCGCGTTGCGCGGGTTGGCGAAGGTGGCGTGCCCCTCGGCCGCGCGGCGCTGGTTGAGCGCGGCGAAGCCCGAGAGGGAGAAGTACACCTCGCCGCGCACCTCCATGCGCCGGGGCACGGGCGCGTCGCCGCGAAGCCGAAGCGGGATCTCGCGGATGGTGCGCAGGTTTCGCGTCACGTCCTCGCCGATGGTGCCGTTGCCCCGCGTGGCCCCGCGCACCAGCACCCCGTCCTCGTAGGTCAGCGCGATGGCCAAGCCGTCGATCTTGGGCTCGGCCACGTACCCCGCCGTCAGCACCTCGTCGGCGATGCGCGCGTTGCGCACCTCCCACGCGCGCAGCTCGTCGGGCCCGAACGCGTTGTCCAGGGAAAGCATGGGCGCCAGGTGCTCCGTCTTTTCCAGACGGCTGGCGGGCTCGGCGCCCACGCGCTGCGTGGGAGAGTCGGGGGTGCGCAGCCCGGGGTGGGCCGCCTCCAGCTCGCGCAGCTCGCGAAACAGGCGGTCGTACTCCGCGTCAGACCGCGTGGCCGCGTCCAACACGTAGTACTCGTGATTCGCCTGCTCGATGGTTTCCCGGAGCTCGGCGGCCCGGGCGGCCGCCTCGGGTGGGGCGGCGGGGCTCATGCCTGCGGCTGCGGCGTTTCGACCTGGGTGGCGCGCACGGCGCGGTTGCGTCCGCTGCGCTTGGCCTCGTACAGCGCCTCGTCTGCCGCCTTCAGCAGCTCCTCTGGCGTGTCGGCCTGCGAGGCCTGCGACGACGCCACCCCGCACGAGGTGGTCATGCGGATTTCCACCGCGCCGTCACGGTACAGGTGCTCCTCCACTGCCGCGCGCACGCGCTCGGCGAACGCGGCGGCCTCTTGCTCGTCGGTGTTGGGAAGGATGGCGATGAACTCCTCGCCGCCGTACCGCCCCACCATGTCGATCTCGCGCGCCGTTTCCTTGATGATGCGCGCCGTTTCGTACAGCACCACGTCGCCCGTGGGGTGGCCGTACGTGTCGTTGATGCGCTTGAACTTGTCGAGGTCGATCATGGCCACGCCCACCGGCTCGCCCGTGCGGCGGCTGCGCTCCCACTCGTCGTGAAGCTGCTCGTGCACGTGCCGGTGGTTGAACAGCTCCGTCAGGCCGTCGGTGACCGAGAGCTTCTTCAGCCGGATGTTGGCGTGCTCCAGCTCGCGGTTCTTCAGGTCCAGCTCGTCCTGCAGGCGCTTGACGCGCAGCATGGCGCGCATGCGCGCCTCGAGCTCGTTGAAGTTGTACGGCTTGCTGATGTGGTCGTCGGCGCCCGACTCCAGCCCCTGCACCACGTCCTCGGTTTCCGTCAGCGCGGTCACCAGGATGATGGGGATGAAGGGGAGCGAGTCGTCGTCCTTGATGCGCCGGGTGACCTCGTGGCCGTCCATCCCGGGCATCATCACGTCCAGCAGGATCAGGTGCGGGGCCTGCACCTTGACGGCCTCCAGCGCCTCGGGGCCGTTGGTGGCGGTGACCACCTCGTAGCCGCGCGAAGCCAGGCGGGCGTGAAGGATCTCGACGTTGTCGGGAACGTCGTCCACCACCAGCACGCGGGTGGGGCCGTCCTCCGTCACCCCGGCGGACGTGGTCAAGCGTTCGCCTCCCGGCCGGACCCGATGAACTTTTCCACCTCGGCGACCACGCGGCGCGGCTCGCAGGGCTTGGCCAGGTACCCGTCGCAGCCCACCTCGGTGGCCTTCGCCCGGTCCGTAGCCAGGGCGTGCGCGGTGAGGGCGATGATGGGAATGGAGCTGGTGGCCGCGTCGCCCTTGAGGATGCGCGTGGCCTCCCATCCATCGATGATGGGAATGGAGATGTCCATCAGGATCAGGTCCGGATGGTCTTCGCGCGCCATGCGCACCCCGTCTTCGCCGTTGCGGGCCTCGATGACCTGGTACCCGAAGTGCTCGAGGATCGTCCGGTAGACGGTCCGATTGTCCTCGTTGTCCTCCACGAGCAGGACCGTCTTGCTGGAATCCGCCATCCCGAAGTGCCTCCTGTCCAGTTTCCGTCTGACGCCCACCCCGCCGCGCGATGGCGCGGGCAAGGCGTTAATTATACCCCCGTGGTCGGGCGTGGCAAGGCTGGCCCCCCGGACCTCTGCCCTTCCGCTGGCACGCGCGTTGCCCCCGCCCAGCGCGCGCCCCGCCGCGGCTTTCCCCCGATCCCAGGCTCGAGTCTCATGCAATACGAAGAACAGTCGCGGCGCCGCACCGTCCTGCGCGGCTTTGCCCTGGGTGCCATGCTGGGCGTGGGCGCGGCCCTGCTGCTCTCGCCGGGCCGCGCTTCCGGCGGCGACGCCGTCGCTCGCGCGCGGGGGATGCGCGCGCCGGCCGAGGGCCGGGACGGGGCGGGGAAGGGCGCGGCGGCGCGGATGGCGAAGCACCGCTTCACGCTGTAGCCGCGCGTTCGACCGAACGAACTCGGGCCGCCCGCAGTCCCGGCGGCCTTCGCATACACGAGGTTTGCACCGATGCCGACCGATCCGCGGGACCTGGGCCCGCTGTTCCGCGAGAACTTTCCCGGCCGCCGGTTCGTGGTGGTGTCGAACCGCGAGCCGTACGAGCACAAGTGGTCGCAGGAGGTGGGTGAGATGGAGGTGGGGCGCCCCGCCGGCGGCCTTACCTCGGCGCTGGACCCGCTGCTGCAGGCGCTGGGCGGCATGTGGGTGGCCTGGGGCTCGGGCGACGCCGACGCCCAGGCGGTGGACAGCGACGACCGCGTTCGCGTTCCGCCGGAGGACCCCAGCTACACCCTGCGCCGCGTGTGGCTTACGGATCGCGACATCCACCGCTACTACCTGGGGTTCAGCAACCAGTTCCTGTGGCCGCTGTGCCACCTGCGGCCGGACCTCACCCGCGTTCGCGGCCGCTACTGGGAGCGCTACCGCCGCGTGAACCGGCGCTTCGCCGACGCGGTGCTCGAAGAAGTAAAGGGCAAGGACGCCGCGGTGTGGTTCCAGGACTATCACCTGGCGCTGGCGCCGCACCTGGTGCGCAGCCGCCGGCCGGACCTGTCGCTCGCGCACTTCTGGCACATCCCGTTTCCGCCCATCGACATCTTTCGCCTGGCGCCCCAGGCGGGGTACCTGCTGCGCGGCCTGCTGGCGAACGACCTGATGGGCTTTCACCTGCCCATCTTCGCCGACAACTTCCTGCGCGCGGCGCGGCGCATCGCGGGGGCCGAGGTGAACTGGCAGGCGCGGACCGCCACCCTCGACGGGCACACCTGCCACGTGGGGGCGTTCCCCATCTCCATCGACATCCAGCAGTTCCAGGACGCGGCCACGGCGCCGGGGGTGGAAGAGCAGATGGCGCGCATCCGCCAGCGGTACGCGCCGGGCGGCGGGCGCATCGGCATCGGGGTGGACCGGCTTGACTACAGCAAGGGGCTGCCGGAAAAGTTCAAGGCGCTGGAGTTCCTGTGGGACCGCTACCCGGAGTTCCGCGGGCGCTTTACCTTCGTGCAGGTGGCGGTGCCCAGCCGCGGCGACATCGAGGCGTACGACGACCTGGCGCAGCGGGTAGACCGGCAGGTGCGCGAGATCAACGAGCGCTTCGCCACGGCCGACTGGCGCCCCATTCACCTGATCAAGCAGTCGCTGCCGGTGGACCGCCTGGCCACCCTGTACCGGCTGGCCGACGTGTGCATCGTCAGCTCGCTGCAGGACGGGATGAACCTGGTGGCCAAGGAGTACGTGGCCAGCCAGGTAGACCGCAACGGCGTGCTGATGCTCTCGCTCTTCGCCGGCGCGGCCGAGGCGATGGAGGACGCCCTGCACATCAACCCGTACGACCCCGAGGGAACCGCCCTGCGCATCCGCGACGCCCTGGTCCTCCCGGCCGACGAGCGGGCCGCCAGCATGGAGCGTCTGCAGGCGTCGCTGACGTCCATCTACGACTGGATGAACGACACGTTCCAGTGCTGGGGCCGCGTTTCCCGCGGGGACGGCGCGTGCGAGCAGCCCCCCGCGGACCCGTTCACGGAGCCGTTCGATGATGAGGTAGTGGCGGGGGTGGACTACGACGAGCGCTACTGACGAAAGGGAAACGGGTATGGCGAAGCTCGTGTTCGGAATGAACCAGTCCCTGGACGGCTACGTCGACCATACGGAGTTTGCGCCGGATCCCACGCTGTTCCGCCACTTCGTCGAAGAAGCCCGGGGGCAGGCGGGGAGTGTGTACGGCCGCAAGATCTATGAGATCATGCGGTACTGGGACGAGGATCACCCTGAATGGAATGCAGATGAGCACGCCTTCGCGGAGGCGTGGCGGAAGCAGCCGAAATGGGTGGTCTCGCGCACGTTGACGTCGGTGGGCCCCAACGCCAGCCTTGTCGGCGATGACCTGGAGGGCGCCATCCGCGCGCTCAAGGCCGAGCGCAAGGGGGAGATCGAAGTTGCCGGCCCGGACCTGGCGCAAAGCCTCACCGAGCTTGGCCTGATCGATGAGTATCGAATCTACCTGCACCCGGTGGTGCTTGGTCGGGGCAGCCCGTATTTCGCCGGACCCCGGCCGCCGCTCCGCCTGATCGCTCACGATCGGATCGGCGAGGACGTGATCAGGTTAACGTACGTTCCTGCGTAGGGTCGCGACTCGGCGGCGAGGGACGTGGACTTGTAGTGGGCGGGTTTCACGCGGCACCTCGGGTGTGTGGCGGATCCCTCGGTCGCTGCCGGCTGGAATGTGAGGGGCAAGTGAGGCGTGGCCGCTCCGTCGGGATGACATCAGCGGCCTCGTTTTTCTTTCCGCGAGGGAGAGTGTAGTTTCCCTCACGCACTTTCGCACTTTCGCACTCACGCACTCGCCCTTGTCCCGAACCATCGCCTTCGACTACGGCCAGCGCCGCATTGGCGTGGCGGTCAGCGACCCCACGCGGACCATCGCGTCGCCGCTGACCACCCTGCAGCGGCGTGCCGGAAAGCGCCCGCCGTGGCCCGAGATCGCCGCCCTGGTCGCGGAAAGCGAGGCCGACGAGGCGGTGGTGGGGCTGCCGCTGGACCTGGCCGGCGAAGAGAACGAGTGGGTGGCCGAGGTGCGCCGCTTCGGGGACGACCTGGCGCGGCGCACCGGGCTGCCGGTGCACTGGATGGACGAGCGCATGTCGTCCATCAGCGCCGAGCGGGCGGTGCGCGGGATGGGGCTCAAGAAGAGCGACCGCGAGCAGAAGGGACGCATCGATTCCGCGGCGGCGGCGGTGATCCTGGAAACCTGGCTGGCTCTGCGCCGCAACCAGCGCAGGGCTTCGGGAGAGACGGAATGAGGTTCGGTCGATCGATGGCGATCCTCGCGCTCGCGCTCCTGGCGGCGTGCGGCAGCGGCGAGGGGAAGGGCGAGCCGGTGCGCTTCAAGGTGCCGGAGGGGAGCGGGCTGTCGTCCGTCACCGACACGCTGGCAAAGCGCGGCGTCGTAGGCTCCGCCGCCACCTTCAAGCTGTACGCGCGGATGCAGGGTGCCGCGCCCAAGCTGAAGCCCGGCGTGTACGAGGTGCGCCCCGGCGCGTCGTACGGGCTGATCGTGCAGAAGCTCACCACGGGCGACGTGGTGAAGACGCGCGTCGTCATTCCCGAGGGGTGGGACCTGCGCGGGATCGCCCCGCGGCTGGCGCAGGCCACGGGGCTGCCCAACGACTCGGTGCTGTCGCGGCTGATGGACCCCGCCCTGGCGCAGAAGTACGGCGTGCCTGGGCCCACGCTGGAGGGCTATCTGTATCCCGCGACGTACACCCTGCCGATGGGCTCGTCGCTGGACCGCATCCTTCGCGAGATGACGGGGCAGTACAAGCGCCAGTGGACGCCCGCCATGCGCGCGCGTGCCCAGGCGTTGCGGATGAGTGAGCGCGAGGTGGTGACGCTGGCTTCCATCGTGGAAAAGGAGGCGCGCGTGTGGACCGAGCGGCCCACCATCGCCCGCGTCTATCACAACCGCCTGCAGCGCGGAATGCGCCTGGAAGCGGACCCCACCGTCCAGTACGCCCTGGGCGAGCACCAGAAGCGGCTGCTGCGCAAGCACATCCAGCAGGTTGCCGCCGATCCGTACAACACGTATCGCCACAAGGGGCTGCCGCCCGGCCCCATCGCGTCTCCCAGCCGCGGGGCGGTGGAGGCGACGCTGAACCCGGCGGAGCACGAGTTCCTGTTCTTCGTGGCGCGGCGCAACGGCACGCACGTGTTCACGCGGACGTACAACGAGCACCTGCGCGAGGTCGCCAAGTCGCGCGCGGAGCTTCGCGCCGCGCAGCCGGGCGCCCGCCGGTGACGCTCGCCGAGCGGCTGCGGCTGATCGTGGTTACCGATGCGGACTGCGGCGGGCGCGACCTGGTGGACGTCGTCCGCGCGGCGCTGCGGGGCGGCGCGCCGGCCATCCAGCTGCGGATGAAGGATGGTGCCGCGCGCGACATGGTGGAGATGGCGCAGGCGCTGCTCGCGGAGACGCGCCTCGCCGGGGCGCTGCTGTTCGTCAACGACCGCGTGGACGTGGCCGTGATCGCCGGGGCAGACGGCGCGCACGTGGGCCAGGACGACCTTCCCGTCAGCGCGGCGCGGCGCGTTTCGGCCCCCGGCTTTCTGCTGGGCGTTTCGGCGGAGAGCGTGGAGTTGGCCTTGCAGGCGGAGGTGGAGGGCGCGGATTACGTCGGCGTCGGCCCCGTCTACGTCACGGGTAGCAAGGCCGACGCGGGCGAGCCCATCGGCCTTGGACGCATCGCGGAGGTGGCCGCGGCGGTGAAGATCCCCGTCGTGGGAATTGGGGGGATCGCGGTCGGCAACGCGCGGGCGGTGGTGGAATCGGGCGCGGCCGGCGTGGCGGTGATCAGCGCGGTCATGCGCGCGGACGATCCCGAATCCGCCACGCGCGAGCTGCTGCGGGCCACCACGATCTAGGCCGTCTCGGATGCGGAACGTGGAAGGCCGGTGCCGCGGGTGCGCGGCGCCGGCCTTCTCTGTCGTACCTGTCAGTCGAGCTTCTGCTTCCCTTCGTCGATCTGGGCTTTAGGCGGGGCCGCCTTGCCGCGAGAAAGGTACACGAGGAGCAAACTCCCGAGCGCACCGATGAAGGTGGCGATTCCTTCCAGGCTCTTGCCCCCGTTGATCAGGTAGAAGCCCCCGAGTATCCCGGTCATCGTGATGATGAACGCTGACCCGAGACCCAGGAACGAGAGCCGCAACAACCCGCTTTGCATTTTCCTGCGATGCCCGCCCTCATCCTCGGCCATTCTGACGATCCGATCGGCCAAGCCGGGTACCACCGCTTCGTACTCGGCCAGAAGGTCTGGCGGCGGAAGGGGCCCGGAGAACGATGACGACTCCGAAACGTGAATCGCGGCGGGGAACAATTCCTCCTGACGGAGAATCGCAGGCCCTTCGGAGGAGCCTGCGACTGCGTTATCCCGCTGGGGCGAAAGCTGTCGATCCCCGCTCGTCTGTTTCTGTGACATCCGCCTCCGCCCCCGCTCTCCCGAGTGCTATCTGCCAGTCTCGCCGGAGTGCTTCCGCGTCGGCCGAAAAACCACGCCAGTCGACGTTCGTCAACAACAATCCCCCGAGATCCAGTGCGTGTGCCGCACCCCACAGGAATGCATTCGTCTTCCCGCGTGCACTGCTACGGCGGGTGGAGTTGCTCATGGTATCCCGTTCGCGAGGAGAATCTCGGCCTGCTCCCCACAGGTTGCAGGGTCCGTTCCGTGATGTCAACCCTTTGTCGCCGACAGCGGGCCGATCATTCGGCCAGTCATTGGAATGCGGACATCGACATCTACCAGGCGACTTCGCGGCCGTCGAGGTCGTACTTGGTGAGCATCCGGTGGATGGTCTTGCGGTCGATCCCCGCGGTGCGCGCGGCGTGCGAGATGTTGCCGTTGTGCCGGTTCAGCAGGTCGCGCAGGTACTCCTTTTCGAACACCGTGATGGCGTCGTTCTTGGCCTCGTGAAACGGCTGGTCGGCGCTGAACGACATGGCGGTGCGGGTGCCGCTGGAGGGCGCCGCCGACAGCTCCTCGGGAATGTCCTCCACCCCGATCTCCTGCCCGGGGAGGCACAGCGAAACGATGCGCTCCACCATGTTCTGCAGCTCGCGCACGTTGCCCGGCCACGAGTAGTCGCACATCACCCGCAGCGCCTCGGGGGTAAAGCGCAGGTTTCCGCGGTCGTACTCCTCGGCGAACTTGCGCAGGAAGTGCTGGGCCAGCGCGGGAATGTCCTCCCGCCGCTGCCGCATGGCGGGCAGCTTCACCGGCACCACGTTCAGCCGGTACAGCAGGTCCTGCCGCAGGTTGCCGTCGCGCACCGCCTGCTCGGGATCGCGGTTGGTGGCCGAAATCCACCGCACGTCGATGGAAATTTCGCTCTCGCCGCCCACCCGCCGAATGCGCCGCTCCTGGATGACGCGAAGGAGCTTGGCCTGCAGGTCCATGCTCATCTCCGACACCTCGTCCAGGAAGAAGCTTCCGCCCGAAGCCACCTCCAGCAGCCCGCGCCGCAGCGTGTCGGCGCCGGTGAACGAGCCCTTCTCGTGCCCGAACAGCTCACTTTCGAGCAGGTTGTCGGGAAGCGCGGCGCAGTTGATGGCCATGAAGGGCCGCGCGCTCCGCCGGCTGTTGGCGTGGATGGCGCGCGCGATCAGCTCCTTGCCCGTCCCGGACTCGCCCGAGATGAAGACGCTGGCATCCGTGGGCGCCACGCGCGACACCACCGAGAACACCTTCTGGATGCTGTCGCTGGTGCCGATGATGTTGTCGAAGCTGTAGTGCTTCTTCAGCTGGTCGCGCAGGTGGGCGTTGTCGCGGACCAGCTGCACCTGCTGCCCGGCGCGCCCGATGAGAATGCGCAGCTGCGTGGCCGTGAACGGCTTGGGGATGTAGTCGTAGGCGCCGGCGCGGATGGCCTCGACGCTGCTGTCGACCGTGGCGAAGCCGGTGATCATCACCACGAGCGTTTCCGGCGCCTGCTTCTTGATTTCCTTGAGCAGGGCCAGCCCGTCCATGTCGGGCAGGTGCAGGTCGGTCAGGACGATGTCGGGGCGGTGCCGGCGAAGGCTGTCGAGGGCCGCCTTGCCGCGGCCCTCGGTGTACACCTGGTACCCTTCGCTGCCCAGGATCTGCCCGCAGCTCTTTACCAGCAGCTCCTCGTCGTCGACGATGAGCACGCTGATGGGGACCTCGGAGGGCGACGTGTCGCTCATTGGGAGTGGCTGGAGAAGAGCGGGCGTCAGATGCCGCAGGCGCAGCAATCACGGAGATGGCTGATGGATCCTCAATGTATGTTGCGGGGGCGTGTGGGGCAACGGTGTCGCACTTGCGGCCCGCCGGGTGTACAGCCCCGACGCGCCATACCGTCGCATTCGAGTCACCGCGGACCCACTCCCCGCCTGTGGACGACATGCTCCTCGTCCTCACGATTGACCCACGCGTGTCCACTTGGGGCAGGTTCTCCACGGTGCTCGGCGCGGCGGGAGAGGGTAGGGAGGTAACGAGGGTGAGTCTCCCGGGGAGGCAGCAGAGCCTCGGCTGCCGTGGGGGCCCTCACCCGGCCGCGCTGACACGCGTGCCACCCTCTCCCGCGAGCGGGAGAGGGTGTACACACCAGAGTCGCGCGTGCACTGCGAGCCGATGCGCAACCGAATTCTCCCCTCTTACGCTTGGGAGAGGGGTTGGGGGAAGAGGGCAGCAGGGGCATGCGCCGGAGTCTTAGAACCTTACCAAGCTCCGCCAACGAGGCCGTCCCAAACACCAGCCCCACCGAGACGCCACCAAGCGGCCTTTCGCTGGTCAGGCGACGGTTTGCTGGACCTCCGGCACCATCAGGGGCTCCGAAACCAGCGGGGTGACGATGGTGTCCGCGTCCTTGGGCGGGGCCAGGCGCCGCTCCACCGGCACCGCGTCGTCGCGCATTCCCTTGCGGCGCGGATCGGCGATCCACGTGGCCACGCGCTGCATGAACTTCCACACGCCGCCCTGGCCAGGTCGCTGGTACACGTCGTCGGACGGGTCCATCCCCATCTTCTGGAACACCTGCGTCAGCCACTCCGGCCCGTGCCCGCCTACGCCGAGCTCCGGCATCCAGCACTCCAGCTCGCCCGCGGGCACCAGGAAGATGCCGTACTCCGACAGGTTCGCCAGCAGCTCCTCGAACTCCTTGCGCACCTCGCCGTTCACCCGGTAGATGCCGCCGTCCTTGTAGTGGGCGTTGTTCATCTTCTGCTGAAGCCGCTTGCGGATGTCCTCCCACGGCTCCCAGAAGACGGACGGCACGAACGCGGCGTTCATCAGGTCGCGGAAGTCTTCGCGGCCCTTCAGCAGGTCCAGGTCCAGGATGGCGGCCGCGGGCAACCCCATCTCGCGCAGCGGCCGCACGATGCGCCGCACCGTCTGCTTGTTCTGCGCGTTCAGGAACACGCACCCGTCCGCGCCTCCGCCACGGTGCGCCAGCAGCCGCTCGTTGATCTCGGCGTAGTACACGCGGTCGGCGTCGGCCTCGCAGACGATGGCCCCTTCGTGGAAGAGCGCGCCCAGCACGCCGGTGCTGCGCAGCAGCGGGTCGCGCATCATCGCTTCCAGCTGGTGCGCGGCCAGGAGGCGGGCGCTGGGCATTCCCTTCCGGTACGTCAGCCGCACGATGTTCACCGCCTGCCCCGCGGTGACGCACCCCATCACGAAGTCGGGCGAGTGGGTGGCGGCCAGCACCGTGGCCCCGCGCTCCGCCGCCAGCTGCGTCAGGCGTTTGCCCAGCTTGCGGCTGAGCGGCGGGTGCAGGAACGCTTCGGGCTCGTCCACCAGCATGATGCGGTAGTCGGCGCTCAGCAGCGCGGCGGTCAGGCCGGTAAAGGCGCGGATGCCGTCGCTCATCTCCGACATGGGGTGCGCGCGGCCGTGGAATGCGCGCGCGCGGTCGTCGCCGGCCTGCTCCTCGTCGTCGTCGATGGGCGGGCGCTCCGACATCCGCACGTGGAACTGGTTGCCGCTGCCGGGATCGATCACGAAGAACAGCCCGAACGCGTCGGAGGTGATGTCGCGAATGCGTTCGCGGGCCTCGTCGTCGCGAAACAGCACGCCCAGGTGGTTGGTGGGGTTGGCGTGCCGCCCGCCGGCTGCCTGCGGCTGGGTGAGCGCCAGGCGCGTCTGCCCGTCGAGCCGCAGGGTGAAGAGCGAGAGCAGGTCCTGGCAGATGATGTCCATCTCCTCGTCCGACGCGTTCTGCGCGTGGGCGACGGCGGCCATCAGCCGCGGGAGGTCGATGGTGTGCTCCACCAGGGGCTCGGCGCTGTCCGTGGCGCGGCGCCGCGAGTACTCGCCCGCGGAGCGAAGCCGCAGCACGCGCACCTCGTTCTCGGACGCGCCGTCCTCCGGCACACCGACGGCACGGGAACGCAGCATCTTCTCGATCACGGCGGCCGGCGGAAGCTGCAGCCCCAGGCGCTTGATGATGTGGCGCAGCGAGTCGCCGCCGGACTCGATCCACTCTTCCACCTCGCGAAGCGCCAGGCTTTTTCCCGAGTTGTTGGGGCCCACGAACACGGTCATCGGGCCGGGGGAAAACCGCAGCGGCTCGTCGCCTTCGGCCGCGCCGAAGCGCAGGGCTACCGTTCTGAGCATCGTGGCGCGGGCTGTGGGAAAGCGCCGTGGCTGGGTCGCGGGGGCGGGACGTTCGGATCTCGCTCGCGGCTCGTTTCACCGGCGGGAAAGCGCGAGTTCCGTTCCAGTCGGGTTACATGTTCGTTGAGTGTTCGTGCTGCAGGCGAATCCGCGCGGAGAGCGTGGGTCGGGGCTTCGTCGCGTGTCCTCCGCCCGGGCGGGCGAATGAAATTCGCTGCAACGACCACACGAAGCCCGCCTTCGCGTACTGGCCTGTTTTCGTGTGAGGAGAACCATGGGGCGCGCCCGGGAGTGTGTGGCGGATCCCTCGGTCGCTGCTGTCTTCTGGCGTGAGGTCGGGTGACGGGTGGCCGCTCCGTCGGGATGATAGCTGCGCGTCGGCGGGTGCCGTGGGGTGCAGGTGAAGCGGCGGATTCATCCGCTCCGGCTCACCGCAGCAGGGCCTCTACGGCGCCGTACGGGTCGTCCTTGTTCGTGCGCGCCGCGGCTACGATGTCATCCATCGCGCGTCGAAAATCGCCGCCGCGCGACTGGTACACGCGCTCGAACAGGTCCAGCCGGTCGTAGTAGATGCGGCGCGAGATCAGCGTGGCGTTGTTCAGCGGGTCGCGGGTGAAGCCGGAGAACGTATCCACCTTCAGCCGCGGGCGCACCTCGGCGGCGAAGCGCGCCTGCGCGTCACTGAAGATGCGCTCGCGCTCTCGCAGCTTGTCGTCCCTCGACAGGTCTGGCCGGGCGTACAGCGTTTCCAGGTCGTCCACCAGCCCTTTCAGGAACACCCCGAACGTCACGTCGTCGTCCCAGGCGCCGGTGGCCGTGCGGCAGGTGGCGGCATCGGGACCGTCGCGGCCGCAGAAGAACTCGATGGCGCCGCGGCCGCCCACGAAGTTGGCCAGGCTCTCGTTGAATACCGCCTGCCCCGGCGCGTAGAAGGTGTTGTGGAAGAGCTCGTGGATGACGGTGTTGGCGAGCGAAATCTCGTCGTAGCGCAGCAGCGTGGAGAGCAGCGGATCGTTGAACCAGCCCAGCGTGCTGTACGCGGCCGAGGGGCGCAGGTAGGTGTCGAAGCCGCGCGCCTCCAGCTTGCGCTGCTCCTTCTGGGCGTCGCGCAGCTCGAAGAAGCCCTTGTACGGCACCCGCCCGACGATCGGGAAGCGCCACGTGTGAGGCGCGAAGCGGTCCTTGTACGCGGCGGAGAGCACCATCACCAGCGTGTCGGATTCCGCGCGGGCGAAGAGGGTGTAGCTGTCGCCGGCGTTGAGCTTCAGCGAGTCGGCGGCGAACTGCCGGGCCTGCAGCACCAGCAGCAGCTTGTTGCGCGTTTCCCAGTCCGTCGCCGTGTCGGCCACGATGCTGGCGATCGGGTGGCGGCGGTTGAGAATCTTGGTCTGCTCCCACGCGGCGCGCAGGTAGTAGCCGGGCGAGCAGGCGGAAAGCAGCGCCACGAGCGCCAGCAGCAACGCCGGACGGGTGAAGCGCGTGGCTTTCATCCGTTCCCGCCCTCCTTGTCGTCCTCCATGCGGGTGCGGAGGAAGTCGTCCAGGTACTCGTCGGGCACGCCGTACACCTTCTCGGCCAGGAAGCGCCGCGTCTCTACCTCGTTGTGGGTCACCTGGCGCAGCATGCCCCCCAGGCTTTCCAGCGACAGCCCCACGCGCCGCGCCGCGTCGGCCAGGCGGCGGTAGGCCTCGCGCCGCGCCTCCTGCTCGTCGGGCGTCTCTCCCTCGTCCCACGGCTCACGCATGTTCATCGTCCGGTATCACTTGCTGCTGGTCGGCCACAGGCTCACAGGGCAAAAAGAGCGCGCAACGCATCATCGATCTCGATCATCGTTACCTCATCCACCACCGCCCCGACATCGCCCGACACTCGGGTCGGGTGGAACACCGAGTGGACGAATGGAACCGCCAGCACCGCAAAGGAAAGCCCATCTTCGACGTCCGAGAGCCATCCCTTGTCTCTGACCACGACCTCTCCGGGCTCGGGCTCCACGTCCAGGATCACCGGTACGATGATCTGGTATCGCTGACGATTGGAATACTGCGGCTCCGTAACGACCAATCCAAGTTCGAACCCCGTGCGTGCAGCGTAGTCCCGGGTCAGGCGGATGACTCGACCGCGCCAGGAGCCCGCGGCACCACCTTGCCCGAGTGTAGTGCCCGTTCCCAGACCCAGTGCCTGGTGGAGTTTCAGGCGCAACTCCGCCATCTCGTCGAGCAGCCGTCCTCGAAATTGCCGGAGGTCCGCGGGGTCGACGCTTACCAGGCGAGCGGGATAGATGTACGTGGCCGCGGTGAACCCTGCATGCCCCGACTTTCCATCCCGTGTGCTGGCGGGATCGAACAAGACGTACGCCGCGCCGCGCCCTGCTTCGGTCGACTGGGTGCTCGCGTACGCGAACACCGCCGGATCGTCACAGCCTTCATCGCACGCCGTCAGCAACACATGGCGTCGCCACTTGGGGTCGCCCTGGGCATCGTCATCGGGCGGAAGCAACCAGACTTCACCAGGGTAGCGCATCGATGGCCACGGAAGAGAGAACGACCAGAACCGCGGGGATCCTGGCCGTTCGTTGTACGGGCGAGCGAAGCAATCCGCTACTTCCGGCGCCGCTTTTCCAGCCTCCCGCGGATGAAATCAGCGCCTCGGAGGGCAAGGTTCTCGAACTCCAGGTGATCCGGGGGAGGCTCCGGGTCCAGGAGTTCTCCACCATAGGAGGCGCGAGGCCGCGGCGTTGGTCCTTTCTCCACCGCCGGCTCCTTCGCGGGGATCTGGGCTGCCATCGGAAACCTTCCAGTCAAAGGGAGCAGTGCCAACCAACGATGGTGTAGTCGAAGGACGCCGTCAAGCGCCGGCCGCGCCCGCTCAGCAGGTGTCACCATGCGTGAGTCGAAGCTGCTGCCTCACGTGGGCGTCTCTCCCTCGTCCCATGGCTCACGCATGCTCGTCCACATCCGATCGTCAGGTTCTTCGGTACCGCTGCCCGGACGGCGCGCCCTGCCGGGCCGCGTCCACCTGCTCACGAAGGTAGCGCACGTCGGGATGCGGAGAGAAGGGCCAGTGCACCACGAACCGCGCGATGTAGTGCGCGCGCCCCCCTTCGCCGTTCGGGCGTGAGTAGTGGATGGTGATCAGCTTGGGATCGAACAACCAGTTCTCCGTCACCTGGATCACGCTGCCGAGGGGAACGTTCTCCTCCTCCCGTCCGTTGCCGATGGTCAGGTGGTCCGCGTGCAGGTACACCGTCCTCAGCCTGCGCGGGGACCAGAGGATGAACGTCGAAGTGATCACCCAACCTATTGGAAAGACCACCTTGTGGAATCCATGCGCTGGCGCCCCGTCGACCTCCCCCAAGCCGAACGCAACGAAGATCACGCCGAGGCCGAAGCCCGGGATCCAGATCCACGGTAAAATCCACTTGTAGACGAAAGTGAACTGCGAGTGCAGGCGGCTGGGCATGATGCGAAGACGTGCGGGTGGGGCGAGAGCGCCCGGCTTGCCGCGGGTGTCGCGGCGCGGGGACTACGCGGCGCGTCGGTGGGTAGTTTCCGCCGGCCCGGCGACGCATTCATGCGCGGCCGGGCTGGCGCCGCTCAGCGGATGTCGACCAGCGTGAGCTCGAATGTGAGCGCCTTACCCGCCAGCGGATGGTTGGCGTCCAGCAACACCGCGTCGTTGGCCACGTCGCGGACGGTGACGATGAAGGTCTGCTGCCCGTCGCTCATCTGCAGCTGCTGCCCCACCTCGGGCGTCACGTCGGGCGGAAACTGCTCGCGGGGCACGCGCAGCAGGAGCTCCGCCCGCACCTCGCCGTACGCATCGGACGACGGGATGTTGATGGTGCGCTCGTCGCCGGGCGACATGCCCGTGACGCCCTGGTCGAACCCGGCGATCACCTGCCCGCCGCCGATGGTGAACTCCAGCGGGTCGCGCCCTTCCGAGCTGTCGAACACGCTCCCGTCGTCCAGCGTGCCCTTGTAGTGAACGCGGACCGTGTCACCGCGCTTCGCTTCGGCCATCGGTCAGATCTCCTGGTGTGAAAACCGGCGCGGGCTCTCCCGGGTGGAGGGCCCGCGACGCGCCAACGTGGCAAGATCACCGCCCCTCCGCCAGCACCAGTTCCGCCGGGTGGGAGTTCGCTCCGGCCGTTCACTGAACCGCGGAACGTTCAATGAACGCGCTCACCCGCACCCGCGCGGGCGGTCGACGTGCACTCCGGATGTTCGTAAAGTAGCCTGTCACAAGAACTTGTGAGGTTCTCCGGCCGACCGGCGCACCCGGGCACCGCCTGTGCCTTTCAGGGAGCCCGACCAGGGCGGCCGCGGAAGGCCGTCCAACGGCCGGGCGAGGAGCCCGGACCACACTCCACATGGAGCGTACCCATGAAGGCTCGCATTCTTCCCGTCTTCGCGCTGGTGCTTCTGGCCGCCTGCCCCGGCGGCGGCAACGGGAACGCCGAGGCGCCGGCCGACAGCACCAACGCGGTGGCACCTCCCGAGCAGGCCACGGTGCCGCCCGCCGCCGACACGTCCGTGCCCAGCGCCTCGCCCGCCGGCGACAGCGTTGCCGCCGACCTCTCGGCCACGGGCTCCGTCGGCACCTCGTCCGACAAGCAGTAATCCCGGGATCGGGAAGAACAACATCGAAGTTGCAGAGGGGCAGAGAAAAGCCAGAGATACAGAGGAAGACCCGTTCTCCTCTGTATCTCTGGCTTTCTCTGTACTGCGCCCCGAGTGGTGCATCCTCGCCTGCCCGGCGCCCCAGACCCCGACGCTCAACGGCTGGTGGGGCGCCGCACGAAGTTGAAGCGCGTATAAGTGGGCTCCTCGTCCATGGCGCCTACCCAGACGCGCTTCGATCCCGGTTGGCCGGGCGCTAGCTGGTAGCCCCCTGGGGCGCTCACGCGCACCTCGTACTCTCCCTTCCCATCCAGCGCGACGAGCCAATCCCCGTCCGCATCCGTGGTGCCGCGGGCCAGCGTGCCGCCCCCCGGCGATGAGACCGTGGCCATGACACCGGTAACGGGACCGGGTGCCTCTCCCCGCTGCGCGTGCACGCGCAGCATGTAGCGCGGGAGTGGCAGCGGCACCGGGCCGGTGATCGCAATGAGCACCGCGCCTGCTGGAACCCCTGTGAGGTGCACAGCGTCCCGAACCCGGCCGGCTGCAGCCTCGTCCTCGACGGCGACGACGACCCGGTTCCGGATGACGTTCGCTGCATGACCGACGACGCCCGTCGTTCCGCCCGGCGCCAGCTGCTCGTGCCACCGGGTCAGGTCCGCCCAGGTATACGGCGCCCCTCGCACGCGCACCACGCCCCGGCATTCGCCAGCGCTGGGCAGATCCGCAGCGAAGCGCTCCTGCGCCTTTGCCGCGGCGGAGGAGTCCGGCTTGGTCGAAAGGACGATGATGTCGCACTTTTCCGCGTAAACACCGCCGAATCCTGGTATCGTTCGAGATTCCGCGACGTACGACTGGGTTCCGCCTACGCTCCCCCGCAGCGCCTGGTCGTACGGCATACGCGCTGTCAACGGCTGCTCCCGCGGTTCCTCCGTGCACCCGAACGTGACGAGGACGGACGTGCAGGCGAGACGCAACGCCCTGGCGTACAGCCGCAGAATGCGGATTGGCAATGCGTGGCGAACGACCAGCGGGAGCCCACATCCCGCGGCGCGATTCCCCCGAACCTTCATGGAATGATCCAGAACGTCAGCATGTCATCGTAGCTCTGTCCGAGGTCATTCCGAGAATCGCGGGTGGCGAGCAGTAGCTGTAGTCACCGATCGGGATGAAGACAGGGACCCCTCCATTACGGAGAGATCCCTGTTCTTCAGGCGCGCCAAGCGGACGCTTGGGCAGTCGCAGGTCTACTCGTCGCCGAGCAGCTCGTCGATGGAGTCGTCGCCCGCGTCCTCGTCGATCAGGTCGCCCGCGTCGGCCGGCTCGTCGTCGAACTCGCCGTCCTCGGGGTTGATCCCCAGCGACTCTTCCAGCGCGGTGCTGTCCACCACCTCCTGGCCGGGGTCCTCGTCGGCCAGGATGGCCTTGGGCTCCTCGTCCTCGTTGACCACGCGCGCCACGTCCATCACCGCGTCCTTGGCGCCCAGGTTGATCAGCTTGACGCCCTGGGTGTTGCGGCCGATGGAGCGGATGCCGTCCACGGGGGTGCGGATGATCACGCCCTGCCTGGTGATCACCATCAGCTCATCGCCGTCGTGCACCTCCTTGATGGCCACGACGCGCCCCGTCTTGTCGGAGATGCGCACGTTGATCACCCCGCGCCCGCCCCGGCGCTGGCAGCGGTACGCCTCCAGCGGGGTGCGCTTGCCCATCCCCAGCTCGGTGATCACCAGCAGCGACGAGCCCGGCTTGGTCACCACCATGCCGATCACCTCGTCATTTTCCTGCAGGGTGATGCCGCGCACGCCGGTGGTGGCGCGCCCCATCTCGCGGACGTCCTTTTCCTCGAAGCGGATGGCCATCCCCTCGCGCGTGGCCAGCACCACGTTGCACGAGCCGTCGGCCGGGATCACGGTGATCAGCTCGTCGTCCTCGAGCACGTTGATGGCGTTCAGCCCCACGCGCCGGGGGTTTCCGTACGCCGCCAGCGACGTCTTCTTCACCACGCCCTTGCGCGTGGCGAAGATCAGCGACTTGTCGGGGCTGAAGGTGCGCACCGGCACCAGCGCCGCCACCTTCTCGTCGGAGGCAATGTTGATCAGGTTCACCACCGGCTTGCCGCGGCTGTTGCGGCTGCCCACGGGAATCTCGTGCACCTTCAGCCAGTAGCACTGGCCGTCGCGGGTGAAGAACATCAGGTAGTCGTGGGTGTTGGCCAGGAACAGGTGCTCCACCCAGTCTTCTTCCTTGGTCTTCATCCCCTCGATCCCCCGCCCGCCGCGCGCCTGGGCGCGGTAGGTGTCGGAGGGCACGCGCTTGATGTAGCCCGTGTGGCTGACGGTGATCACCATCTCCTCGTCGGGGATCAGGTCCTCGATGGAGAGGCTCGACGCGTCGCCCAGGATCTCGGTGCGCCGCTCGTCGCCGAACTTGTCGGCCACCTCGATCAGCTCGTCCTTGATGATGGACTTGCGCCGCTCGACGTTGCCCAGGATGTCCTCGAGGTCGGCGATGGTGGCGCGCACCTCGCCCAGCTCGGCCTCGAGCTGCTCGATCTCCAGCCCGGTCAGGCGCGCGAGGCGCATGTTCAGGATGGCGTCGCTCTGCCGCTCGGAAAGCGTGAACCGCGTCCGCAGTGCCACGCCCGCCTCGCCCGTGGTCTCGGAGCCGCGGATGATGGCGATCACCTCGTCGATGTGGTCGACGGCGATCTTGAGGCCTTCCAGGATGTGCTCGCGCTCACGCGCCTTGCGAAGCTCGAACTCGGCCCGGCGGCGCACCACGGTGTGCCGGTGCTGCACGAAGTGCTGAAGCATCTCGCGAAGGCCCATGATCTTGGGCACGCCCCCCGCCAGCGCCAGCATGATGATGCCGAAGGTGCTCTGCAGCTGCGTGTGCTTGTACAGCTGGTTGAGCACGATGTGGGGAATGGCGTCGCGCTTGAGCTCGATGACCACGCGAATGCGGCGGTCGCTCTCGTCGCGAAGGTCGGCGATTCCCTCGATCTTCTTGTCGCGCACCAGCTCGGCGATGTGCTCGATCACCCGCGACTTGTTGACCTGGAACGGCACCTCGGTGATGACGATGCGCTCGCGGCCGCCTTCCTTTTCCTCGACCTCGGCGCGCGCGCGCAGCACCACGCGGCCGCGGCCGTGCTCGTACGCGCCGCGGAAGCCGTCGCGCCCGTAGATCACGCCGCCGGTGGGAAAGTCGGGCCCGCGCACGAACTGGTGAAGGTCTTCCCAGGTGGCGTCGGGATTGTCGATCAGGTTCACGCAGGCGTTCACCACCTCGCGCAGGTTGTGCGGCGGAATGTTGGTGGCCATGCCCACCGCGATGCCGCTGGAGCCGTTGACGAGGAGGTTGGGGAACTTCGCCGGGAGGACCTTCGGCTCCATGAGCCGGTCGTCGTAGTTGGGCGAAAAGTCGACCGTTTCCTTGTCGATGTCGGCCAGCAGCTCCATGGCCAGCGGCGCCAGGCGCGACTCGGTGTAGCGGTAGGCCGCCGCCGCGTCGCCGTCGATGCTGCCGAAGTTGCCCTGCCCGTCCACCAGCGGGTAGCGCAGGGAAAAGTCCTGCACCATGCGCACGAGGGCGTCGTAGACGGAGGAGTCGCCGTGCGGGTGGTACTTGCCCAGCACGTCGCCCACCACCGTAGCGCACTTCTTGTAGGCGCGGGTGGGGATGAGCCCCGCCTCCTGCATGGCGAACAGGATGCGGCGGTGCACCGGCTTGAGGCCGTCGCGCACGTCGGGAAGCGCGCGCTGCACGATGACGCTCATCGAGTAGTCGATGAACGACTCGCGCATTTCCTGCTCGATCAGCCGGGGCAGGATGCGCGAAACGGGAATCCCCGGCACCATGACCGGCTCGTCGCCGTCCTGGTCGGGCGTCTCTGGCGTGAAGTCGTCGGACATCTAGGCGTGTGGAACGGTCTGGAAAGCGTTGCCTGACGCGCACTTGGGCGCTCGGGGGATGATACCCCGGCGAGGCCGTCCGGTGCCCCGGGCAGAGGGGGGCCGAGAAGGTCATCAACGTACGCTTTGGGGCTGCTTTCCGCCAGTGCGCGCGCATGCCTGCGCGTACGATCGCGCGTACGTGCGCGAGGCAGGGCTGCCGGGGCGAATGAAATGAATTCGCGGCAACAACCACACGAAGTCCGCCTCCGCGGACTGGCGTGCGTGAGGTAGCCTGTGCCGTGGGGGCACGCCCATACAGAGGCGCCCCCGCAGACACGAAGGTCTGCGGGGGCGCGACTTTGAGGAAATTCAAGACTACGGGTCCGAGCGCTTCGGCGCGGGTCCTCCCATGATGTCGATGCCGTCGTTCTGACGGAGCATTTCCAGAACCTCCGGGCTGAGTGACGAGATAAAACCCGGCTTGCTCCGCATGCGCCGGCGCGCCTCTTCGAGCCACTCCTCTTCCGACGGCGCCAGCGCGCGGCGGAGCCGTGCGAACAGGCCCAGCGGTTTCTCGGCTTCCGGAGCAGATTCAGTCATCGGCATTCTCAAGCTCTGCATGATCAGATCTCCCGCTCGCAATGTACTGGATTTTCACCCTTCCAGACAGCCTGGAACCCGAGTGATTGATAGAACTTGAGCAGCCGGGGGTCGGGGTTGGCGAGCCGGAGCCGCGATGCCCCGAATTCGCTCCCGTAGTGCGCCGTCACCGAAATTGCTAGCACGGCGATCCGTCCCCGCAATGCGACCTCCGGAGGCTCCGGCCGACGCTCGACGCGGGTGAGCGTCATCGTATGGCGCCGCCGCGGTAGCCGCGGCCGCGACAGGTGGCCCAGCGCCATCCCGCAAAGGTCGTCGTCCAGCCAGATGGCCAGAGGCATCACGGCGGCGCGGTGCGGCAGTTGGTCCACTAGCCTGGCCCAGTCCCACCTGCCTGCACCTGAGGCATGGCGCCCACTCCAGGACGTTCGCCAAACTGCCAGCGCCTTCTCGTCAATGTCGGCCAGCCTGAGCGCTGGACCGCTAATGCCCGCAGCCATCGCATCGTCCCGGACGAAAGCGTAAGCTTGCTCGCGGGCGGCCGCATGCCGTGCACGTGCCAGGTGATACCCGTAGACCACCGCTCCCCCTGCGTTCCAACGCCCATACGATGGCTCTCCCCGCATCCCATGGCGCGGGTTCGAGCGCCGGCACGTACAGCCCTCGGATCAGGAGGAACCGCCCTGTCCATAATGTAAACGTGAACAGAGGGAGCACGCAAGGCCGATGAAGAGCGCCCCCGCGGACACCAGGGTCCGCGGGGGCGCTTCAGGACTGATTCGGGCGCGTGATGCGGGCTATCCCGCACTTACGCACTCACGCACTGCCGTTCACGGCTGGCGGTACGTCCTCACGTTCTCGTCAAGCGTGCGGTACCGGTCGCGCAGCTGCGTCTCGCGGCTGACCAGCGGCACCTCCTGGCCGCGGATGATCACGTGCTCCACGCGGGTGAGCAGCTCGAACGGGTCGCCGCTCCACACCACCACGTTCGCCACTTTCCCCGCCTCCAGCGAGCCATACCGGTCCGCGACGCCCCAGATCTGCGCCGGATACAGCGTCACGGCGCGGAACGCCTCGGCCCAGGGAAGCCCGTACGCCACCGCGTTCCCCGCCTCCTGCCGGATGGTGTACGCCCGCCACGTCTCGCCGCTGGTGAGCGCCACCTGCACACCCGACCGGCGAAGGCGCGCGGCGTTCTCGTAGGTGGCGCCCAGCGACTCGAAGCTCCCGGGCAGGTTGTTGAGCACCTTCACCAGCACCGGCACCCGCGCCCGCGCCAGATCATCCGCCACCATCCAGGCCTCGGTGCCACCCGTGATGATCAGCCGCAGGTCGTACTCGCGGGCAATGCGCAGCGCGAGCTGGATGTCGCTGGCGCGGTGCGCCTCCACCACCAGCGGCTCCCGGCCCGCGAGCACCGGCTGCAGCGCCTCCAGGTCCAGCCGGCTCACCGAGAACTCTCGCGTCTCTCCCCGCTCGAAGCTCTGCCGGTTGCGCGCGTAGGCCCGGGCGTCCTCCAGCACCTCGCGCAGCCGCATGGAGATGGCCGCGCGGGGCCCGCCGACCGCCCCCCGGGCGTTCTCGCTCAGGCTGGCGTACATCCCGATGGGAGACACCACCGTCATGTCTTCCACCCGGTTGCCCGCCAGGTCGATCATTGCGCCCTGCCCGGAGATCAGGCTTCCCGACGGCCGCGTGATCGCGGTGGTCACGCCCATGATCCGGACGATGGGAATCACCATGCTCCGCGGGTTCAATCCCTCGGTCACGGTGAAGGCGGCCTGCACCTGGTCGTCGGTGTCGCGGCGCGAGGTGACGTCCTGGATTTCCGCGTCGTTGCTCTCGGCGATGGAGCTGACCTCGCCGATCCCCATGGTGGTGCTGCTCTCGATGAGCCCCGGCGTCACCCACTTGCCCGTGGCGTCGATCCGGCGCGCGCCCGCGGGAATGGCGACGTTGGCGCCCACGGCGGTGATCCGCCCGTTCTGGATGACCACCGTGCCGCCGCGGATGGGCGTTCCGTCGGCCGTGTACACGTCGCCGCCGACGATGGCGATGGCCTGGGCGCCGGCCGGGGCGGCGGCGAAGCAGAGCGCCGCCGCGGTGAGAAGAATCCGGTTCATCGTACGGCCTCCGCGGGGAAGAGCCCAACCTCGAAGTCGGTGCGGGGCTGACGGTTGGGGTTCATCCGGTCGTACAGCAGCGCGCCATCGATGAAGACCTGGTCCGCCCGCGCGTAGACGCTGAACGGGTTGTGGCTCCAGATCACCACGTCGGCGTGCTTCCCAGCCTCCAGCGTGCCTACCTGCTGGTGGATGCCGAGCGCCCACGCCGCGTTGGCGGTGATCCAGCGCAGCGCGTCGTTCTCGCTGATCTCCATCCCCATCTCCCGGCCCGCCTCGAGCGCCTTCGCCGCTTCCTGGTTCAGCTTCTGGATGCCGGTGGGGTCGTCGGAGTGGACGACGGCGATGCCGCCCGCCTGGTGCAGCATGGCGACGTTGGCCCGGGTGAAGTCCAGCGCCTCCATCTTGAAGCCGCCCCAGTCGGCCCACAGCGAGCCGCTGATGCTGTCGCGGGCCATCAGGTCGCGCACCTTGTACGCTTCCACGCCGTGGTGGAAGGAGCGGATGCGGTAGCCGAACTCGCGCGCGATGTCGATCATCTGCGCCATCTCGTCGCCCCGGTAGCAGTGGTTGTGCACCAGGATTTCTCCCCGCAGCACCCCCGCCAGCGTTTCCAGCTCCAGGTCGCGCGTGGGCGCGCTTCCGCCGCCCGTGCTGCCGGAGGTCCCCTGGCCGCTGCCCGCCTCGTCCATGCGGCGGCGGTAGTCCTGGGCACGGATCCACGCGCTGCGGAAGCCGGCGACGTTGCCCATGCGGGTCGCCGGGCCGCCGCGCTGCCCGTAGACGCGCTTGGGGTTTTCGCCGCACGCCATCTTCAGCCCGTACGGCGCGCCGGGAAACTTCATTCCCTGCGCGGTGCGGCTGGGCACGTTCTTCAGCGTTACGCTGCGCCCGCCGAAGAGGTTGGCGCTGCCCGGAAGGATTTGCATGGAGGTGACGCCGCCCTCCAGCGCCCGGGTGAAGCCCGGGTCGTGCGGCCACACCGAGTGCTCGGCCCATACCTCGGCGGTGTTCGGGCTGGTGGCCTCGTTGCCGTCGCTGTGCGCCTGCACGCCGGGACTGGCGTACACGCCCAGGTGCGAGTGCGTGTCGATGACCCCGGGCGTCACGAACCTGCCCGTGGCGTCCAGCACCACCGCGTCCGCCGGCGCCTGCAGGGCGGTGCCCACGGCGGCGATGCGCCCGTCCACCATCAGCACTTCGCCGTTGGGGATGACCTGCCCGGCCGCCGTCATCACCGTGCCGCCCCGGATCAGCGTGGGGCGCGAGGCCAGGGGGCGGTAGGTGGACGGGAAGGGATCGCTGGACTGCCGCTGCGCCGTGCTGGGCGCGGGCCCCTGCGCGGGGGGCGCGGCCGTGCCTCGCGCGCACCCGGCCAGGGCCGTCAGCGCCAGCGCGGACAACAAACGCTTCATCGGGGCTTCTCCGTTCGGTGGAAGAAGGCGCGGCCCACGTTCAAGTTTTTTAGCACGTGCATCGCCGATGGTGGGCCGCGGGAACGTCCCGGCCATTTTAGGCCCGCCGGGGCAGGGCCGGCAAGGGCGCCACGGCCCCGGGGCTTGCGGGGATCGGGGGCCTCGGGATATCGTCCGGTACTCTGATTGAGAATCATTCTCAACCTGCTGCTCCGGCTCCTCGCCGCGGGTGGGCAGGCTTGTACGTCATACGATATCGAAAGCGTCCGGCGATGCGGCAGTTTCGAAACGTAATCTTCTGGGCACACCTGCTCACGGCCATCCCCGCCGCCCTGGTGGTGCTGATGATGTCGGTGACGGGGGTGCTGCTGACCTACCAGCGGGAGCTGACCGCCTGGGCCGACACGCGCGGGCTGGACGGATCGCCTCCGGCCGCGGGCGCGGCGCGCCTTCCCGCGGACGTGCTGATGCAGCGGGTGGCCGCGGCGGAGAAGGGAAAGCCCACCACGCTTCGGTGGCACGCGGACCCCGAGCGTCCCGTGGAGGTGGCGTTCGGCCGCGAGAAGACGGTGTTCGTGAACGCGTACACGGGGCAGGTGCTGAGCGCGGGCTCTCCCGGCGTTCGCGGCTTCTTTCGCACGGTGGTGGCGTGGCACCGCTGGCTGGGCGCGCAGGGCGAGGGACCGGCGCGCGACCGCGGCAAGGCGCTGACGGGCGCCGCCAACCTGATGTTCCTCTTCCTCGTGGTCAGCGGCTTCTATCTCTGGTGGCCGCGCAACTGGAACGCGGCGGCGCTGCGCAACGTGCTGGTGTTCCGGCGCGGGCTGCCGGGCAAGGCGCGCGACTTCAACTGGCACAACGTCATCGGGTTCTGGTCTGCCGTGCCGCTGTTCCTGATCGTCCTTTCCGGCGTGGTCATCTCCTACCGCTGGGCGGGCGACCTGGTGTATCGCGCCGTGGGCGAGGCGCCCCCGCCGCCCGCGGGCGGGGGCGGGGGCGGCGGCGCGTCGGCCGGCGCCCGCGGCGGAATGGGCGGGTCACCAACGCTGGCGGGGATCGAGGCGCTGCGCGTCCGTGCCGAGCGGCAGGTGGACGGGTGGCGAAGCATCGCCCTGCAGATCCCCTCCGAACCCGGCAAGCCCGCGGCGTTCACCATCGACCGGGGCGACGGCGGTCAGCCGCAGAAGCGTGCGAGCCTGTCGCTCTCCGCCACGGGCGAAGTGGAGAAGTGGGAGCCGTTCGCCGCGAGCACCCGCGGGCGCCAGGTGCGCAGCTTCCTTCGCTTCGCGCACACGGGCGAGGTGGCGGGGCTTATAGGGCAGACGGTTGCCGGGCTGGTGTCGCTGGGTGCCGCGCTGCTGGTGTGGACGGGTCTTTCGCTCACCCTCCGGCGGTTTCGGGCATGGCGTGGCCGCCATGGGGAGCGTCCCATCCCCGCCCGGACTCGCCCGGAGACAGCGCCCGTCCCCGTTGGAGGACGAGCCGGGCGCTGATACGGAAGCAGAATCCGGAAACATCCGCGTGGTTCCTAAGTTTTTGCGGCTTCTTCACTTGGCACCTGCATTGCCCTCTGTGGCACCCGAGATTCGGACGCACGACACCGAACATTGGAGCCAAGCAGATGAAGACGATGAAGTTCTCCCTCCCCCTGGTGCTGGCGTTCGCGGCGGCCCTTTCGGCCTCGCCGGTGGATGCGCAGAAGGGTGGGAACGGCAACGGACGCGGACAGGGCCAGGAGCAGCGCGACCGGAACCGCGACCGTGACGATGACGACCGGTACGACCGCGACGACGATCGTGACGAGCGCCGGGCGCGCGACAGCCGGGACAACCGCGACGAGCCGCGCTTCGAGCGCCGCGGCGAGCGCAGGGTGCCGCCGGGCTGGTGCCAGGGCCGCGGCAACCCGCACAACACGGCCGCCAACTGCCGGTACAACAGCCGTTCGTCCGCATGGGAGCGGTTGGACAGCCGCACCGGGCGCTACGAAACGCGTGACCAGTACGAGCGCCGCACGCGCGACAGCCGTTACGGCGGCACCAACGGCTCGTATGAAGAGGCGCACCGCGAATTCCACTACTCGCACGACCGCCAGTGCCGCGAGCGCGCATCGCAGCGTCCGCTGGACATCCGCTGGCAGGTGCAGGTTCGCAGCGAGTGCAAGGCCGCGCACGACGAGTTCCACCGCCGCTGGGGCACGGCACACCGATAGGGAAGTGCGTGAGTGCGTGGAGTGCGTTCGTGCGTGAGTGACAACGAACAGCGCCCGGCGAGCCAATGCTCGCCGGGCGCTTCTCCGTCCCCACTCCACGGACGGGGAGGGATCGGTTGCCTGCGCAGATAAATGGGAGTATATTACTACTTATCTCGGCTAACCGGCCTTAATCGATAACATGATACCAGTTATTCTGCAGGCTCCCGCCGAGGTGGCGATGACGGTGGCCGCACGCGCGCGGGCACTCCGGCTGGCGCGCGGCTGGACGCAGCAGGAGCTGGCGGAGCGGGCCGGCGTGGCGGTCGACACACTGCGCCGGTTCGAGCGCACGGGCAAGATCGCGCTCGAGCGCCTGCTGATGATCGCCAAGGTGCTCGACGCCATCGAGCCGTTCGGCGGGCTGTTCGCCCCGCCGCCCGCGCGCACGCTGGCGGAGCTGGAGCGCGCGTCGGGTCCGGGGCGGGTACGTGCCCGCAAGCCGCGGAGGCGCGCGTGAGCGCGCTCGAGGTGCGCCTGGCCGACGCCCGCGACGTGCGCGTGGGCCGGCTGGTCCAGCACGGCCGCGTGATGGCGTTCGAGTACGACCCCGCCTTTCTGGACACCGGGCTCCAGCTTTCGCCGCTGCACCTGCCGTTGCGTCCGGGCGTCTTCGAGGCCCCGCCCACGCCGTTCGCCGGCCTTCACGGCGTCTTCAACGACTCGCTTCCGGACGGGTGGGGCCTGCTGCTGATGGACCGTGCCTTTCGGAAGCGCGGAATCACCCGCGAAGCCATCACCGCCGCCGACCGCCTGAGCTACCTGGGCCGCCGCGGGATGGGCGCGCTCACCTATCATCCCGAAACCGGCCCGGACGACGAAGGGGGTGCGGTGGACCTGGCCGAGCTTGCCGCGCAGTCGGAGCGGCTGCTCGAGGGAAGCGGCGAGGACGTGCTTCCCGAGCTGATGCGGGCGGGCGGCTCGCCCGGCGGTGCGCGGCCCAAGGTGGTGGTGGCGTACCACGAGCGCGACGGGTCCATCGTGTCGGGAAGCGACGAGGTGCCGGAAGGATACCGCGCGTACATCGTGAAATTCGGCTCGCGCGAGGATCCGCCCGACGCCGGGACCATCGAGCTCGCCTACGCGGCGATGGCGCGGGCCGCGGGAATCGACGTGCCGCCGGCCCGGCTGTTCGAAACGCGCGACGGAGGGCGGTTCTTCGGCGCGGAGCGGTTCGATCGGCCGGCTGGCGAGCGGCGGCACGTCCATACGCTCGCCGGCCTGCTGAACGCCGACTACCGCCTGCCCAGCCTGGACTACGAGGGCTACCTGCGCGCGGCGTGGGCGCTCACGGCCAGCCATGTGGCCGTAAAGGCGGCGTTCCGGCGGATGGTGTTCAACGTGCTGGCCCACAACCGCGACGACCACGCAAAGAACTTCGCCTTTCTCATGCAGCCGGATGGAACGTGGGAGCTGACGCCGGCCTACGACCTCACCTTCAGCGGCGGGCCTGGCGGGGAGCACACCATGGCGGTCGCGGGCGAAGGCCGTGCGCCGGGTACCCGCGAGTTCGAGCAGGTCGCCTCGCGCATGAGCATCCCGCCGCGCGAGTCGAAGCAGATCCAGGAGGAGGTGGCCGCCGCGGTCGCGGACTGGCCGAGGTTTGCGCGCGAGGCGGGAGTCATCCGCCCGTGGATCAGACGCATCCAGGAGCGGCTGAAAACCATCAGCGCCACGACCGGTGCTGAGGTGACTCCCTCCAAAACAGTTTCACGCAGAGGGCGCAGAGGGAACTGAGAGGACGCAGAGGGCAGCTACGGCCCCTCTGCGTCCTCTCTGTCTTCTCTGCGCCCTCTGCGTGAAATACAGTTTATTCGTTTCAATCAGAAGCCAGCAGCGGCGCCAGCCACTGGCCCGTCACGCTCTCCGGCACCGCGACGATCTCCTCCGGCCTCCCCATCGCTACGACGTGCCCGCCGTCGGGGCCCGCGCCGGGGCCCAGGTCCACGATCCAGTCCGCCGTCTTGATGACGTCCAGGTTGTGCTCGATCAGGATCACCGTGTGCCCCGCGTCGGCCAGGTCTCCCAGCACGCGCAGCAGCTTGCGGATGTCGTCCATGTGAAGCCCGGTGGTGGGCTCGTCCATGATGTACAGCTTCCGCCCGCCGCGCCGCGCCCCCATCGCCAGCTCACGCGCCACCTTGATCCGCTGCGCCTCGCCTCCCGACAGCGTGGGCGCGGGCTGCCCCAGCCGCAGGTATCCCAGCCCCACCTGCTGAAGGTGCCAGAGGATTTCGCCCAGCCGGTCTTCGTGAAGAAAGAAGCGGATGGCCTCGTCCACCGTCATCTCCAGCACGTCGCGGATGGACCGGCCCCGGTACTTCACCTCCAGCACCTCGGGCTTGAACCGCGCGCCGCCGCAGATTTCACACGGCACGAACACGTCGGCCATGAACACCATCTCCACCTGCACCTGCCCCTCGCCCTTGCAGGCCTCGCAGCGCCCGCCCGCCACGTTGAAGGAGAAGTGCCCGGGCCCGAACCCCAGCCGCCTGGCGTCGGGGAGGGACGAGAAGATGCGGCGCACGTCGTCGTACGCCTTGATGTAGGTCACGGGATTCGAGCGCGGCGTGCGGCCAATGGGCGACTGGTCCACCAGCACCACCTCGCGCAGCGTGCCCACGCCCTGCAGCCGCTCGTATCCGCCCACCGTTTCGCCCAGGTGCCGCTTGGCGCTGGTCTCGCCGCCGGAGAGTTCGCGCTCCACCGCGCGGAAGAGAACGTCGTGCACCAGCGTGCTCTTTCCCGATCCCGACACCCCCGTCACCACCGTGATGGCGCCCAGGGGAAAGACGGCCGCGTCGCCCTTCAGGTTGTGCTCGCGCGCGCCCTCCAGCCGCAGCCGCAGCCCGTCAACCGCCCGCCGGCGGGCGGGAACGGCGATGCTTTCCCGGCCGGACAGGTAGCGGCCCGTCAGCGTGTCGGCCACCATCAGCTGCTCCAGCGTGCCCTGGAACATCAGCTCGCCACCCAGCTCGCCGCTGCCCGGCCCCAGCTCCACCAGCCAGTCGGCCAGCCGCATGGCCTCGGGGTCGTGCTCCACCACGATGACGGTGTTGCCGTGCTCGCGCAGGCGCACCAGCAGGCGAAGCAGCCGGTCGTTGTCCGCGGGGTGTAGGCCGATCGTGGGCTCGTCGAGGACGTACAGCGTGTCGACCAGGCGGCTGCCGAGCGCGTTGGAGAGGGAAATGCGCTGCGCCTCGCCACCGGAGAGGGTGCGCGTCTGCCGGTCGAGCGTCAGGTATCCCAGCCCCACGTCCACCAGAAAGCCTACCCGCGAGTCCAGCTCCTTGAGGATGGACTCGGCGATCTCGCGCTCCTGCCCGGTCAGCGGCGGCTGAGGGCAGTCGGGGTCGCCCGCGCGGCCGTGCAGCATGGCCGCCAGCCAGGGCCGCAGCCGGGCCAGGGGAAGGGCGGAAACGTCGGCCACGGTGCGGTTGGCCACGCGCACCCGCAGCGCCTCGGGACGCAGCTTGGCGCCGCCGCACACCGGGCAGTCCTGGCTGCTCTGGTACTGGCGAAGGAAGACGCGGATGTACTGCTTGTAGCGCTTTTCCTCCAGCGCCTCCAGGAACTGGAACATGCCCTGGAACCCGCGCGTGCCGTTGAGGACGGCGCGGCGGAACTCCTCCGGAAGCCCGGTCCACGGCGTGTCCATCGACACGCCCTGCTTGGCGGCGAAGTCCGAGAGCTTGCGGCGGCGGTCCTCATACCGCGGCTTGCTCCACGGGTCTACCGCGCCCTCGGCCAGCGAGCGCGACGCGTTGGGAACGATCAGCGACTCGTCGTAGCGCAGCACCGCGCCGAAGCCGGTGCACTCCGGGCACGAGCCGTACGGGTTGTTGAAGGAAAAGAGCTGGGGCGAGGGGGTGGCGAACTCGATCTCCGGGTGGTCCGGGCAGCGGAACCGCTCCGTGAAGCGCAGCGCCGGCGCCGCGACGGGAACGGCGACGGCCTCGCCCTCGCCCTCGGCGAAGGCCGTCTGCAGCGAGTCCGCCAGGCGCGCGACGTCGTCCGGGTCGGCCTTCAGGCGGTCGACCACCACCAGCAGCTCGCGAGACGTGGTGAGGTCGATTCCCTCGGGCAGCTCGTCCAGGTGAAGCTCGCGCCCGTCCGCCAGCAGGCGTACGAAGCCCAGCGCGCGAAGGTTGTCCACCACGAGCGCGTGGGTGACGCGGGCGGAGAGCGGAAGGGGAAAGCACACCATCAGCCGGGTGCCGCCGGGGAGCGCGAGGATGGCGTCGGTGGCCGACTGCACGCTGTCGGGCTTCACCTCGCGCCCGCACGGCTGGTCCGGGTGCGGGCCGGGGCAGTAGGTGCGCCCTACCCGCGCCCACAGCAGGCGAAGGTAGTCGTACACCTCCGTCGCCGTGCCCACGGTGCTGCGGCTGGTCTTGGTGGGGTTGCGCTGCTCGATGGCCACGGCGGGCGAAATGCCCTCCACCCGGTCCACGTCCGGCTTTTCCATCCGGTCAAGGAACTGCTTGGCGTAGGTGGAAAGCGACTCCACGTAACGCCGCTGCCCCTCGGCGTAGACGGTGTCGAAGGCCAGCGACGACTTGCCCGAACCCGACGGCCCCGTGACGACGACGACGGCGCGCCGGGGGATGTCCAGGTCCAGGTTCTTGAGGTTGTGCTGCCGGGCCCCGCGAATGACGATGCGATCCTTCATGTTCCCGAAAACATACCGAACTCGCCAGCCGTGCGCAAAGTGCACGGATCAACTGCGTTTCCGGGGCACGATCCGCGCCCTTCGTCCTGCGTCCGCCGCGCGATGAAAGACGACCGCCCCCGGCGGCGGCCGGGGGCGGTCGTCTTGTTGCGGAGCCGGAACGGTCAGCCCGCCGCGCGCTCGATGATGATGAACTGCACGTCGTCGCGGCTCGCGTCGCGCAGGAACTTCAGCAGGTCGGGAAGGCGCTCCTTGGGCTGGGTGCCGCGGGTGCCGGCCATCCGCCGCGTCACGCGAAGCTCCCGCCCCTCCTGCGCGTACTCGGCCGAGTAGCGCCCGAACGCGCTGCTGGCGTCCACCGACTCGGGGAGCCGTGCGCGGAATCCCTCGGGGAGCGTCAGCCGGGCTTCCCACACCATCTCGACGGGCCCGATCACCTCGGCCACGTCGATGTCGAAGCGCCGCGGCCCCTCCGCCGACTCCAGGCCGGTGATCACTTCGCTGCTCTGCCCGTTGGGAAAGGGCAGGGTAAGGATCAGGGTGCCCCCCGAGGCGCGCGCCGCGCGGCCGCCCGAAAGCCACAGGCGCGTGCGCGGCTCGGCGCGCAGGTCCTTGCCGTCGAAGACCTCCAGGCTGTCGCCCTTGGCGCCCTCGAACACGTTCTGCGCCATGGTGCGCGTGATGTTCTCGCGGTCGCGCGGGGTGATGCGCGACGAAAAGGCGCTGCGCAGGCTGTACTGCGCCGCGCCGGCGGCCCGCGTGGTGTACGTGCCCTTGAAGGTGCCGTCCTCCGCCAGCTCGCCGGCGATGGACGTTTCCATGCGGTTGGCCGAGGGCTCCACGCGCGGAAAGCGGATCTCCTCGCCGCGGCCGTCGGGGTGCACCACCAGCCCCAGGTCGCCCTGGTAGCCGGGGCTCACCTCGCCGTAGGGAATCAGCTCGGCCGTAAGGTCCAGGTAGGTGTAGCCCCCGCCCGGGTTGGGCACCGCCGCGATCATGTGGTTGAACTGGTGGACCGAGGGCAGCGCCTCGTCCGCCGCGCCGTACGAGTTCAGCAGCACGGGGTACGCGTCGATGCCCATCCGCTTGAGCACCGCGATGAAGAACGTCGCCTTGTCCTTGCAGTCGCCGTACTGCGTCTGGAACACCTCGGCCGGGGTGCGCGGCTGATACCCGCCGATGCCGAGAGAGAGCGACACGTAGCGGAAGTCCTGCGCCACCCAGCGGTGCACGGCGCGCAGCGAGTCGTCGCGGGTGCGCGCGTCCTTCAGCACCTCGGCCAGCTTTGCCTCGATCTCCGGCGTCAGCGTGTAGCGGCCGGCGGAAAGGCCGGCGTACCAGCGGGCGATGTCGGCCCACTCGGTGCGCCCGCCCACCGCGATGTTCATGTACACCTTGTTGCTGTCCGTCGCCGCGAACATCTCGGGCTTGACGTTCACGACGTCGGCGGCGGCCCAGGTGTACACGCGCCGGCCGTTCCGCGCCACCACCCGCGGACGGAAGTTCAGGTTGTTCTCGATGATGCGCGGCTGGTAGCCGTCGGGCACGTCCACGACCAGGCGCGAGCGGCGCACGGGCACGCCCATGTGCACGCTCCACGACTGCGTGAAGTCGCCCGGCAGCACCGGCTCCAGCGTTTCGGTGGTGATGCTGTAGTCCACGATGGTGCCCGGCACCACGCCGCCCAGCGACATCCGCCGCGTCTGCTGGTCGGTGTACACGGGGGCGTCGAACTCCACCTCGGCGCGGCTTTCCTGGTCGTGCACGGGCTTGTCGCTGATCACCCGCCCCGTCTTCGCGTCGATCACGCGGATCCAGTTCAGGCGAAAGCGCTCGCGCTTCATGTCCCACCCGAAGCTCTGCTCGCCGAACTGCTCGGCCGCCTCGGGGGTGAGCACCTGGGCCACCATCCGGTAGGTGAAGGTGCCGGTGCCGTCGGCCTCGCGGCGCAGCACGCCGTCGTCCAGCAGCACGACGTACTCGTCTTCGGGGTAGTCGGCCGGGTCTACCGCCAGTTTGTAGATGGTGTCGGTGCGGACGGACGGGTCGCCCTGCTCGGTGATGACCGGTGCCTGCGCGAAGGCGGGGGCCGCCCCGGCCAGGGACAGGCCGAGCAGCGTGGCCAGGAAACGCATGGGGTACCTCGGTAGTGCCTTGGGATGTGCCTGGGAGGACGCGGAAACGGACGCCGCGCCGCAAATGTAGGCCCGGAGCCGGTATCGGACAAGCTGCTACACGCGTGCTTCGGCCGGAGCGCCCGGTGCGGCTCCGGCCGGAGTGTCGAGCATCGCTCCGTCATCCCCCCGCGGATCAGTACCGCCGCGCGTCGAGCAGCGAGCGCACCTGGGCCAGGATGGCGTGCGGCGAGAAGGGCTTCTGGAGGAAGTGGGTGTCGGCGGTGCGGATCCCCCGGCGGAGGATGTCGTCGTCGGTGTATCCCGACATGTACAGCACGGGCACGCCGCCTGCGATCCCCGAGATCTCCGCGGCCGCGGCCGGCCCGCTGCGCCCCGGCATCACCACGTCCGAGATCACCAGGTCGATGCGGTCGGCCTGCAGCCGGGCCAGCTCCAGCGCCTCCGAGCCGTCGCGCGCCTCCAGCACGGTGTAGCCGTGGCGGGTGAGCACGCGGCGCGTCAGGCTGCGCACCGCCTCCTCGTCCTCGATCAGCAGCACGGTCTCGGTGCCGGTGGGCGGCAGGGCCTGCGGCTCCGCGCCGGCCGGCTCCGGCGTGGCCCGGGCGGGCAGGTACACCCGGAACTCGGTGCCCTTCCCCGGCGCGCTGTCTACGAAGACGTGGCCGTCGCTCTGCCTGGCGATGCCATATACCGTGCTCAGCCCCAGCCCCGTGCCCTTCCCGGGCTCCTTGGTGGTGAAGAACGGCTCGAACACGCGCCGGCGCACCTCCTCCGGCATCCCCGTTCCCGAGTCGCGCACCGCCAGCACGGCGTAGCGCCCCGGGGCCAGCCCGGCGTCGGGACCCTCGTCGCCGGCCCGCACCTCCACTTCGCGCGTTTCCACCATGATCCGCCCGCCGCCGGCCGGAATGGCGTCGCGGGCGTTCACCACCAGGTTCATCAGCACCTGCTCCAGCTGCCCGGGGTCGGCCTCGGCCTGCGCCGCCGCGGCGCCGGCCTGGAAGCGCAGCTCCACGTCCTCGCCGATCAGCCGCTTGAGCATGGGGAGCAGGCCGCTCACCAGGCTGGCCAGGTTCACGGGCTGGGGCTTCAGGATCTGCCGGCGGCTGAAGGCCAGCAGCTGGCGCGTGAGGGTGGCCGCGCGCTCGGCCGCCTCGCCGATCTGGTGGATGTCGTCGCGGACGGGGTCGGCCGGGGGCAGGTCGGCCTTCAGCAGCTCGACGGTGCCCTGGATGACGGTGAGCAGGTTGTTGAAGTCGTGGGCCACCCCGCCGGCCAGCTGCCCCACGGCGTCCATCTTCTGCGACTGGCGAAGCTGCTCCTCGAGCTCGCGCCGCTCGGTGATGTCGAACGACACTCCCACCACGCCCACCAGCTCGCCCGTGGGGCCGCAGATGGGCGTGTCCGTCACCTGGGCCACGAAGGTGGTGCCGTCCCTGCGCCGCACCGGGAACTGCCCCGACCAGCTTTCGCCCCGCGACAGCCGCTCCATGATCTTCGCGGCCTCCTGCATCATCTCTTCCGAGGGGGTCACCTCCACCACGGAGCGGCCCATCACCTCGTGGCGCTTCCACCCGTAGAGCTCTTCGGCGAAGCGGTTCCAGTAGGTGATGTGCCCCCGCGGGTCGGTGGCGATCACCGCCTGCTCCACGGTGTCCAGCAGCAGCGCCTGGTGGTGGAGCGCGGCGTCGGCCGCGTCGCGCTGGCTGACGTCGAGCATGGAGCCGATCATCCGTTCCGGCCGTCCGTCGCCGGTGCGCACCAGGTGGGCGCGGTCGTACACGCGGGCGTACGAGCCGTCCGCGCGCCGGAAGCGGTAGTCCTCGGACCAGAAGAGCCCCCTCCCGGCCAGGAAGCGGTCCAGGCTGGCCCGTACGCGGACGATGTCGTCGGGGTGAACCTGCTCGTACCACCAGGCCGCCGTCCGGGGAACGGTGGCCTGGTCGTGTCCCAGGGTGCCCAGGGCGGCGTTCCAGTCCAGCGTGCCGGCCACCAGCTCCCAGTCGTAGATGATGTCGTTGGTGGCAAGGTTCACCAGCCGGAAGCGTTCGTCGCTGGCGCGCAGCGCGTCGAGCGCGCCGCGCTGCTCGGTGACGTCGGCGATCACCACCACCCCCGCGATCACCGCGCCCTGCGCGTCCATCACCGGCGAGGCGCTCAGCCGGGCGGTGCCGCGCGTGCCGTCGGCCCGGGGCACGTGGTACTCGTCGGGGCCGGCCGGCACGCCGGTGCGCAGCGCCCGGGAAAGGGGCCACTCCTCGGACTGCACCCGGCGCCCGTCGGGGTGATGGCCCACCCACTCCCCGTACTCGCCGATGGAGGCCGAGGGCCGGTAGCCGTGGCCGAAGATCTGGTCCACCTGCTCGTTGCCCATCAGCAGCCGCCCGGACGGGGCCTCGGCGATCACCACGCCCACGGGAAGTTGGCGGAGCACGGCCTCGAGCAGCGCGCGCTTGGTCGCCAGCCGCTCCACCAGGTCGGCGGTTTCGCGCTCCCGGGCCTTGCGCTCGCTGATGTCGCGGAAGTAGACGGACACCCCGCCATCCTCGGCCGGATACGCGTGCACCTCGCGCCAGGTGTTCAGCGGGGCGTAGAACTCCTCGAACACGCTCGGCACGCGCTCGGCGGCCACGCGGCGGTACTCCGTTTCGAACCGGGTGCCGACCGCGGACGGAAAGGCCTCCCACAGCGACTGGCCCAGCAGCTCCGCGCGCTCCCGGCGCATCAGCGTTTCGGCGCGCGAGTTCAGGTACGTGAAGCGCCAGCCGGCGTCCAGCGAGAAGAACGCGTCCGTGACGCTTTCCAGGATGCCGCTGATGCGCTTGTGCGCCGCCGCCAGCTCCCGGGTGGAGGCATGGATGGCGGTGGTGTCGCGCAGCACCGCCAGGACGGAGGCGAGCTCGCCGTCCGTCCCCAGCTCGGGGTTCAGGCGCGCGTGGAGCACGCGCCCGGAGGCGCCTTCGCCAAAGACGAACTCGGCCTCGCGCGGCTGGCCCGTCGCCACGACCTCCTGGATCTCGGCCTGCAGCTCGTCCGTTCCCGCCTCGCCTCCCGTAACCACGTGAAGGGGCGTCCCGCGCAGCGTTTCCAGCGGCTCACCCCGCATCCCCAGCGCCGCGGGGTTGGCGTACAGCACCCGGAGCCCCGGGCTCACGCGCAGGATGAGGTCGGCGGAGTTCTCGGCCAGGGCGCGGAACTCCTGCTCCTGCCGCACCAGCGCCTCCTGGGCGCCGCGCAGAAGCCAGCTCACCTGGCCGGCCGGGTCCACCAGGGCGTCCACCTGGCCGCCGGTGGCGTCGTCGATTTCTTCGAGAAGGGCGCCGAGCCGCGAGATGAGCTCGGGAAGGCGCTGCTGCGGGGGGGCGGGGGCAATCATCGGCCAAGAGCGGCAAGGACCGCCGCGGTATCGGAAAGGTTGCCCAGCACCAGGGCCCGGCGGGGAGCCAGGCACACCAGCGCGGGGGTGACCAGGATGCCGTCCTCGCGGGCACGGCCGGGGGTCTGCGACAGGTCCACGATCTCCACTTCGCACTCGCCCAATTCCTCGCGCACCCGCTGCAGGTTGCGGACGGCGGCGGCGGAGTTGGGGGCGTTTCCCGCCACGTACAGGCGCAGGTGCATGCCGGCCTCCGGCGGCGGCCCGGCCGTCATGGCTCGGCCCCGGCGTGCGCGGGGGGCGCGTCGGCGTCGCCGCGGCGAAGGACGCCGATGGTGTCCATGGCCTCCCGCCGGGCGTGGGCCTGGGCTTCGGCGTCGGCCGCCAGCGCCTCGCGCTCCGCCTCCAGCCCGTCCAGCTCGCGGGCCAGTTGCTCCATGCGGGCGCGCACGGCCGCGGCGGACGCTTCCATCTCGGCCCGGCGGCGGCGGGTCTCGCGCTCGGCCGCCTCGGCCTCGCGCCGCATCTCCTCTTCCTTTTCCCACCGCGCCGTTCCCATCAGCACCTCGCCGCCCGCGCTGTACACGTCGGACAGGGTGATGCCCTCGCCGCTCAGCACCAGCTCCCGCACCTGGTTGCTGTGCGCCATGCCCCGCGACTTGATGACGGTGAGCGAGCGGTTGCGCTCGCCCCCGCGAATGCGGTAGGCCAGGTGAAGCCAGGTGTCGGCGATGGTCGACACGTTCAGCGACGAGGCTTCCATCACCGGGTCGTTGCCGCTCTGCAGGCTGGTGCACAGCGCGGTGATTCCCCGCGACTTGGCGAAGTCCAGCAGCCGCAGGCTGGCATCCACCGCGGCCACCTCGCCCCCTGCCTTGGCCAGCGCCGACAGGGGGTCCACGATCACCACGGTGGCCCCGCTCTTCTCGATCCGGCGCTTGATGTCGATCAGGTGCTCTTCGACGCTCCGTGTTTCCGAGCGCAGCGACCACAGGTCGAGCACCCCTTCACTCACCCAGCGGCCCAGGTCCAGCCCCACCGACGACAGGTTGCGGACGATCTGGTCGGCCGGCTCGTCGAAGGAAAGGAACATCACCCGCTCGCCGCCGCGGCAGCAGCGGTCGGCGAAGGTGCCGGCCAGCGTGGTCTTGGCCGTGCCGGGAACGCCGGTGATCAGGATGCTGGAGCCGCGGAACCAGCCGTCGCCCAGCATGGCGTCCAGCCGCGGCACGCCGGTGGACAGCTTCTCGCGGGAAACGGGGTACTGAAGCTCGGCCCGGCCGTAGGTGGCCACCTCGATCCCCGACGAGGTGATGGTCAGCGGGTATTCGTTCTCCGAAAACCCCGAGCCGCGGTACTTGACCACGCGAACGCTGCGCACGCTCACCCGCTCGCGCATGTCGTGCGTAAGCATCACCACCGCGTCGGCCATGAAGGGAAGGAACTGGTACTCGGGGTCGGCCAGCAGGTTGGGGCCCTCGGCCTTCACGGTGAGCAGGGCGGTGAAGTCGCGCTGCGCCAGCCACTCGTACAGCCGGTACACCTCGCGGCGCCGCACCACGGGCCCGTCGAGCAGCGACAGCAGCACGTCGATGCCGTCGAAGACGATGCGCGTGGCTCCCAGTGCCCGGGCCTGCTCTCCCACCTGGGCCAGGATGCCCTCCAGGTCGAAGTCGCCCGCCACCGTCACGGTGGGCGAAACGTAGGCGTCCAGGAAGAAGAGCCGGTCGCGCTCCAGCGCGGGAAGGTCCCAGCCGAACGAGTGGGCGTTCTCCATGATGCGGCGCGTATCTTCCTCGAACGCCACGAAGATGCCGGGCTCGTGGTGCTCGGTGGCCCCGCACACCAGGGTCTGCAGGGCGAAGACGGTCTTTCCCGCCCCGGCCGAGCCCAGCACCACGGTAATGCGCGACCGCGGCAGCCCGCCGCCCGTCATCTCGTCGAAGCCCTGGATGCCCGTGGAAGCCTTGAGGGCCAGGGGCGTGGATGGTTCCGTCATGAAGGATCGAGGTAGGGAGCGCGGGCCGCGCGCCGCGCCGGGGAATGCCGGCACGCCGGTGGAGCCGTCGAAAAAAGGTAGCAGGGAGGCAGCGGAGTGGACCGGCGTGCCGGGCGGGAAGCCCGGACCGATCTGGCCGTGGGGAATACCATGATAACGGGGCCGATCCAAATGCGCCAGATCTGGAACCCCATGCAGCGTCGGTCTTTGCGTGAAATCCTGATCCAGGGTTTGTGCAAGGCTGATGGGGTGGGGCCGGCGGCGCGCGGGCGGAAAGGTGCCGGGTACTGCCGCGCGGACCTCTTTGCCGCGAGATTGGAGCTTCCTCGCAGGACCTTCCATCATCATACGCCCTCTCATCATGACGCTGCTCGTCGTCGATACGCTCCCGCTGGCGGACGACTTCGTCTGGCAGGCGGAAACCGTGCACCTCCTGGTGCTCTCCCCCGACGCCAGGGTGGTGCGGTGGAACGAGGCCGCGCGGGGGGCCCATGCGCCGCTCCCCGAAGGGACACCCGTCGCACGGCTGCTGACGGCGAACAGCGCGTCGCTGCTCCTGGCCACGATGGAGGCGGCGCGCGCGGGGCCGGTGGAGGGCGTGCTGCTGACCTTTTCGGACGGGGAGCGGTACGCGTTCACCCTTTCCTGCCGCGTCCGCTGGGCGGGGGGCGCGTGCCTGCTCTTCGGCGAGCCGCTGTCGCACCGCGAGAAGCAGGTGGCGGAAGAGCTGATGGAGCTATCCAGCGAGCTCGCCCGCATCACCCGCGAGCGGGCGAAGGTGGCCGCCGAGCTGAGCTCGGCGCTGGAGGCGCTGCGGGAGTCGCACTGGCACGTGAAGAAGATCCAGGAGTTCCTGCCCGTCTGCGCCCAGTGCCACAGGGTGCCCGCGGGGGAGGAAAGCCAGGGCGAGTGGCGGCACCTGGTGTCGTTCCTGGCCGACAACGGACTGCTGATGACCCATGGCTACTGCCCGGAATGCGAAGAACGGGCGATGGCCGAGATCGACGCCTCGGGGTAGAGGAACCGCGGAGAGGCCCCGCACTCACGTACTCACGCACTCACGCACTCACGCACTCACGCACTCACGCACTCACGCACTCACGCACTCACGCACTCACGCACTCACGCACTCACGCACTTCACCCGGCCCACCGCCCGAACGGCACCCCCGCGCCGTCCAGCAGCGCCGCCATGCGCTCCTCGTCGGCGGGGAGCGTTTCCAGCGCCAGGTTGCACCGGGCCCGCGCGGCCGGCGGCGCGGGAACCACCTCGGCGGGCACCCCGTGGTCGCGGGCCACTTCTTCGGCCCACAGCGCATGGTGCGTGGTTTCGAACGTAAACACCCGCTGACCCTCCCGTTCCCGTAGGTGGCCGGACCAGAATGCCTGCTGCTTGCGCCAAGCGCTGTTCCCGGTTACACTTCCCGCACCTTATCAGTACCCGGAACCCCACCCACGTCCAGTCGCGGAGGCACGGCCTCCGGTTCGCCGGCCCGCTACCCGGGGCGCCGCGTGCGTTTCATCGACCCGGTGCGTCACGTTCCCGGGCTGCCGCGCGTCTTGTTTGATGCCCCATCATGCGAACGCCGGACCGGGAAGGAGGAGGGGGGATGGCCGCGCCGGAGACGCGCGGCAACGGGTACCAGCATCGGGCAGGTGTTGTTCCGGCATCGTCGGCCTACCTGCGGGCCGACGCGAAACCAGGAGGATGACAGGATGACAAGACTTCGTGTGCTGCTTGCGGTGGCTCTTGCCCTGGCGCTTGCGCCCGTGGCGGCCGTCGCGCAGGCGGGAACCGTCCGTGGACGGGTGGTCGAGCAGGGCTCGAACAGCCCGCTGCAGGGCGTCTCGGTGAGCGTCGTGGGCGGAGGCCAGACGGTGGTCACCAACCAGGAGGGCCGCTTCGCCCTTTCCAACGTGCCGGCCGGCGCGCGCACCCTTCGCGCGGCCCGCATCGGCTACGGGGCGCAGACGCGCTCCGTCACGGTGGGCGCCGAGCCCGTCGAGGTGAACTTCGCGCTGGGCACCGACGTGCTGGGCCTGGACGAGATCGTGGTCATCGGCTACGGCCAGGTGGAGCGCCGCAACGCCGGCGGCGGCGCCATCTCCTCGATCCGCCCGTCCGAGGTGACCGCCAACACCCCCACCCCCACGGTGGAGAACGTGCTGCAGGGCCGCGTGGCGGGCGTGCAGGTGGTGCAGAACTCGGGCGTGCCCGGGTCGGCCATCTCCGTTCGCGTGCGCGGCGCCTCGTCCATCACGGCCGGCAACGAGCCGCTGTACGTGATCGACGGCGTACCCCTGATCCAGGGCAACTTCTCGACGATCCAGGGCGCCATCGGGCAGACGCAGGGCATCGACGCCCTGTCTGACCTGAACCCCAACGAGATCGAGTCCATCGAGGTGCTGAAGGACGCCTCGGCCGCCGCCATCTACGGATCGCGCGCGTCCAACGGCGTCGTGCTCATCAGCACCAAGCGCGGCCGCGCGGGCGAGCGCCCGGACATCCGCGTGCAGACCTACACCGGCACGCAGGAAGCCTGGAACCGGCCCAACTTCCTGAACGCGCAGGAATACATCGAGGTGTACAACGAGGGGTTCACCGCCGACGGCTACCAGGACGTGTACGGCGTCGACAACCTCTTCGGGTACGCCGGCGAGAACGTGCTGATCGAAGTCGATCCGGACGTGAACACCAACTGGATCGACGAGGTGCTGCAGTCGGCCCCGATCTCCAACGTGACCGCGTCCATCGCGGGCGGGACGGAGCGCGCGCGCTACTACGTGAGCGGCACCCGGTTCCAGCAGGACGGCATCGTTTCGGGCTACGGCTTCGAGCGCATGAACGGCCGCGTGAACCTGGACTACACCGCCAACGACCGGATGACGCTGGGCACCAGCGTGTCGCTGACGCGCGGCGTGATCGACCGCTCGCGCGGCGACAACACGATCTACGGTCCGTTCGCCAACGCCCTGGCCAGCGCCCCGACCGATCCGGTGCGCGACGAAGAGGGCGAGTACAACTTCAACACCCTGTCGTACGTGAACCCGGTGGCGCTCAACGAGCTGAACCGGGCCGAGGAGCGCAGCTTCCACGTGCTGGGCAACGCGTTCCTGGACTACACGCTGGCCGAGGGGCTGAACGCCCGCGTCAACCTGGGCCTCGACCAGTACCAGCTCCGGGGGTACCTGTACGATTCGCCGCTCGTTCCGCCCGGCTCGGGCTCCAACGGATACGGCCAGGTGGGCAACTCGTTCGCCACCAAGGTGCTTACCGAGGGAACGGTGAACTGGCAGCGCGACCTGAACGCGAGCAACACGTTCTCGGGCGTGGTCGGCACCAGCTACGAGAGCAACAACAGCGAATTCAGCTCGGTGTTCGGAACGCAGTTCCCGTCGGGGCTCAAGCAGCTCGCGTCGGCGGCCACCGTCACCGGCGGCAGCAGCAGCCTTACGGAGTACGACCTGGCCTCGGTGTTCGGCCGGGCACAGCACACCTTCCGCGACCGGCTCACCACCACGTTCAACATGCGCCTCGACGGGTCGTCGCGGTTCGGTGAGAACAACCAGTGGGGCCTGTTCCCGTCGGCGGCGGTGCAGTACCGCGTGAGCGAGGAGCCCTTCATGCGGAACCTGGGCTTCGTCAGCAACCTGGCGCTGCGGGCGAGCTACGGCCGCACGGGCAACCAGGAGGGCCTGGGCGACTTCGCCTCCGCCGGGCTGTTCGGCGGCACGGGTGCGTACAACGATCGTCCGGCCATCGCGCCGGTGCAGCTGGGCAACCCCGACCTGAGCTGGGAAAAGACCGACCAGCTGAACCTGGGCGCGGACCTCGGGTTCCTGGACGACCGCTTCGGCCTGACGTTCGACTGGTACCGCAAGTACACGTCGGACCTGCTGCTGAACCGGCCCATCCCGCTGTCGACCGGGTTCGCCTCCATCACCGAGAACATCGGTGAAATGCGGAACATGGGCGTGGAGCTGGGACTGCGCGCGCAGCTGGTGCGGGCGGGTTCGCCCCAGGGCTTCTCGTGGAACACCGAGTTCAACGTGTCCCACAACGACAACGTGGTCACCAAGCTGTACAACGAGCAGCCCATCTCGGGCAGCTTCGTGGCGCGCGTCGAGGAAGGGCAGCCCCTGGGCTTCTTCCGCGGCTACGTGATGGAAGGGATCTTCCAGACCGGCGACCCGATCTGCTACACCGCCACGGGTGAGACGACGGCGCAGCGCAACACTCGCTGCGCGGCGGCGGGGCTGGCGTTCCAGAGCGCCTTCACCGTTCCGGGCGACGTGCGCTTCCACGACGTGAACGGCGACGGCGTGATCACCTCGGCCGACCAGGAGCGCATCGGCGACCCGTGGCCGGACTACACGGGCGGCTGGACGAACAACGTGTCGTTCGCGGGGCTGGACCTGACCGTGTTCACGCAGTTCTCGCAGGGCAACGACATCTACAACGGCAACCGCGAGTACACCGACGCGTTCGGCACCTACTTCGACAACAACTCGGCGCATGCCCGGGACCGGTGGACGCCGGAGAACCCCAGCACCACCGAGGCACGCTCCACGTTCGACGACAGCAACGCCAACGCGCGCTCGTCCAGCCGCTTCGTCGAGGACGGCAGCTACGTCCGCATCAAGAACGCGGTGCTCGGCTACAACGTCCCGGCCCGGCTCGCCGGCCGCATGGGCATGGGCAGCATGCGCGTGTACGTTCAGGCACAGAACCTGAAGACCTGGACGGACTACAGCGGGTTCGACCCCGAGGTCAACTTCAGCGGTGCGGCGACCGTCACCCGCGGGATCGACTTCTATACGCTCCCACAGGCGCGGACGTACACCGTCGGCCTGAACTTCGGCTTCTGAACCATGGGGAACCCAATGAAGCTACGAATTCTCGGCGTCCTTGCGCTGGCGGCTGTCGCCGGAGCCTGCGACGACCCGCTCAACCCGACGCCGCAGCAGAACATTCCGACCGCCGAGGCGCTCAATTCGCCCGACGAGGTTCGGACGGCCGTCAACGGGATGTACGACGCGCTGCAGAACTGCGATGGCGGGTACTGCCGCAACCTGATCCTCTTCCCGGATCTGTACGCGGGCAACCTGTCGTTCACGGGAACGTACGTGAGCGACCGCGAGGTTTCCCGCCGCCAGGTGACGGCATCCAACACCGCCCTTCCGGGGCTGTGGGGCACCGCGTACAGCGGCATCGACCGCGCGAACAACGTGCTCACCGCGATTCCGACCCTCCAGTCGGAGTTCGAGGCCGACGAGTACGCGCGCCTGACGGCCGAGGCGCGCTTCGTCCGGGCCCTGAACTACCACAACCTGGTGAAGTTCTTCGGAGGCGTGCCAATCGTCACCACGCCCATCACGGTTGCGCCCGCGAACACGGGGCAGGCGCGCAACACCGAAGCCGAGGTGTACGCGTTCATCGAGCAGGACCTGGCCGCGGCCATCCCGGCGCTTCCGTCGGCCGCCAGCACTTCGCGCGAATACCAGGGCCACGCAACCTCCGGCGCGGCGCGGTCGCTGCTGGCCCGCGTGTACCTGTACCAGCGCAAGTGGCAGCAGGCGTACGACATGGCCAATGCGGTGATCGTCAGCGGGCAGTACGCGCTGCAGGCCGACTACGCGGGCGTGTTCACCCGCGAGCAGACCAGCGAATCGGTATTCGAGGTTCCGTTCACCGTGACGGACCCGGGGTCGCTGGCCTTCTGGTTCTACACCAGCGCGCTGGGCGGCCGCCGCGGCATCGCGCCGTCGAGCGCCCTGCTCGCCACCCTCAGCGGCTCCGACAAGCGCCGTGCCGTCGCCGTTCAGTTCGACGAGGAGGGAACCTCGTACGGCAACAAGTACGAGGACATCTCCAGCACGGCCGACGACGTTCCGGTGATCCGCTTCGCCGAGCTGTACCTGATCCGGGCCGAAGCGGCCGCGCGCCTGGGCAACCTGGCGCAGGCGCGCGCCGACGTCGACATGATCCGGAACCGCGCCGGGCTTGCCTCGCTGGACGCGACGGCCGTGAACACGCAGACGCTGGTGCTGCAGGCCGTGCTCAACGAGCGCCGCCGCGAGCTCTTCTTCGAGGGCCACTGGTTCTTCGACCTGAAGCGCTTCGGCGACCAGGCGTTCGCCGCGAGCCTGCTCACCTCGCTCGGGATAACGGAGTTCCGCCTGCTGTTCCCACTGCCGCAGCGCGAGATCGACGCCAACCCCTCCCTGACGCAGAACCCCGGCTACTAACGCCGCGGGTTTCGCTGACGGGCAGGCACGGAGAACACGCGGCGCCCTTCCTTCGGGAGGGGCGCCGTTTTCCTGCAGGTGCGTTCCAGACGCCCCCGCCGTCGAACCATACCACCGCATCCGCATGGGCGATCCACCTGATGACGAAGTGATCCTGGGCCTGGGCGCCAACCTGGGCGACCCCCTCGCGCAGCTCGGGCGCGCGGTGGTGGCCCTGGACAGCGTGGTGCGAATCGGCCGCGTGTCGTCCGTCTATCGCACGGAGCCGGTGGGGTACCGCGACCAGCCGGACTTCTACAACCTCGTGATCGTGGGGACAGTCCGGGGCGAGCCGGAGGCGGTGCTGCGCGCCGTGCTCGAGGTGGAGGGCGCGCTGGGGCGGGTGCGCACCTTCGCGGACGCCCCCCGCACCATCGACATCGACCTGCTGGCGTTCGGAACGCGGGTGATGGAGGTGCCGGGGCTGACGCTGCCCCATCCGCGCCTGCACCAGCGCGGCTTCGTCCTTCACCCGCTGGCCGAGATCGCCCCGGAGTGGCGGCATCCCGTACTGGGCCAGACGGCGCGGGAGTTGCTTTCTTCGGGGGCGGCGCGGGAGCGGGTGGAGCGTCTGGGCCCGCTGTATCCGCCACCGGGGGCGCTTGCACCCGGGCGCCCGTCCGGCTAAGCTCTTCACGCGCCGGGCGCGTCCCTTTTCGCGACGCAGGATGTCCCGCAGCCACGACTTCACCATCGGTGTGGAGGAAGAGTACCAGCTGGTGGACGCGGCCACGGGCGCGCTGCGCAGCCGTGCGCGCTACGTGATCTCGGGCGACTGGGCGGGCGAGCTGAAGCCCGAGATGCAGGAACACACCATCGAGGTGGGTACCGGCGTGTGGCGGGGCTCGCACGCGGTTCGCGACGACCTGGCCCGGCTGCGCTTCATGGCGGCCGTGGCCGCCGAGGCCGAGGGCATGCGCATCGTGGCCGCGGGCGCCCACCCGTTCAGCCGGGCGGGGGGGCACCCGTTCAGCGACGGCCCCGTGTACCAGGAACTGCGCGAGAAGTACCGCGCACTGGCCGACGAGCAGGCCATCTTCGGGATGCACGTGCACGTGGGCGTGCCTTCGGGGATGGATCGCGCACGGCTGTGCAACGTGGTGCGGCTTCACCTTCCGGTGCTGCTGGCGCTCACGGCGTCGTCGCCGTTCTGGGACGGGCGCGACACGGGCCACGCCTCGTACCGCTCGGTGGTGTGGCGCCGCTGGCCCCGTTCGGGCGCGCCGCCCCGCTTCGCCGGCATGGCCGAGTACGACGCGCTGGTGCGCTGGATGATGGCGTCGGGGAGCATCGACGGGCCGGGGCGGCTGTACTGGGAGCTGCGGCCGCACCACCGCTATCCGACGATCGAGGTGCGGGTGACGGACTGCACTCCGCGGCTCGACGACGCCATCACCGCCGCGGCCCTGGCGCGGGCCGTGGTGGCCGGCGCCGCCGAGGGGCTGCTGCCGGACACGCCGCTGCCGGAGTCGTTCCTTCAGCCGCTGCTCAGCGAGAACGGCTGGCGGGCCAGCCGCGACGGAACGCGCGCGGAGCTGGCGGACCTGGAAAGTGCCGAGCCCCGCACCATCACGGCGGCGGAATGGGCGGAGCGGCTGGCGGAGCGGCTGGAGGGCGTAGCCGCGGCGCTGGGCGACGCCGCCGAGCTGGCGCGGCTGCCGGAGCTGCTGGCCCGGGGGTGCGCGGCCGAGGCCATCCGCGGGCGGGCCGAGCAGGTGGGGAACGGGGGGGCGCTGGCACTCTGGCTGGCGGACGAAACGGTGGCAGGCGCCGGCATGGACCGCCGGTCGCGGCCAAGACTCGAGGAAACGGTATGAGCACGCCCCACAGGGTCAAGGTTTCACTTCCCGAAGCGAACTCGCGCGGCTACGAGGTGCTGGTGGGGCCCGGGCTGTTCGGCACCCTGGCGTCGGTGCTGTCGCGCTTCTGCCCCGCCCACCGCTACGCCGTGGTCACCGACGACCGGGTGGCCGAGCTGTACGCGGTGCGCCTGTCGCGCATGCTGCACGCGGCCGGCTACCGCACCGACGTATACGCCTTTTCCTCGGGCGAGGCGCAAAAGACGCGCGAAACGTGGGCGCTGGTCAGCGATGCCATGATGGAGGCCGGGTGCGGCCGCGACACGGCGGTGATCGCCTTCGGGGGCGGCGTGCCGGGCGACCTGGGCGGGTTCGTGGCGGCCACCTACATGCGCGGGCTGCCGCTGGTGCAGGTGCCCACCTCGCTGCTGGCCATGATCGACGCGTCGGTGGGGGGCAAGACGGGGGTAGACACGCCGGCCGGCAAGAACCTGGTGGGCGCCTTTCACCAGCCGCACTGCGTGGTGGTGGATCCCGAGCTGCTGAGCACCCTTCCCGACGCGCACCTGCGGGCCGGCATGGCCGAGGCCGTGAAGCACGGCGCCATCGCCGACGCCGAGTACCTGGAGTGGATCGAGCGGAACGCCGACCCCCTGCTGGCGGGCGATCCCGACGCGCTGGCGCGGCTGATCATGCGGTCGGTAGAGATCAAGGCCGAGATCGTGGCCAAGGACGAAAAGGAAAGCGGGCCCCGCAAGCTGCTGAACTTCGGGCACACCATCGGCCACGCGGTGGAGTCGGTGTCGGGCTACACGCTGCTCCACGGCGAGGCGGTGGCGGTGGGGATGGTGGAAGAGGCGCGCATCGGCGAGCGCAGCGGCATCACCGCGGCGGGCACGTCCGCGCACCTGCGGCGCATCCTCACCCGCCTGGGACTGCCCACCTCGCTCCCCATCGACTTCCAGGCGGCGCAGGTGATCGACTTCACTCGGGTGGACAAGAAGGCGCGCAACGGCCGTGTGGAATACTCGCTGATCCAGGACCTGGGGCGGCCGTTCGTGGGCCCCGCCGGGGTGTGGGGCCACCCGGTGCCCGACGAGACCGTCGCCGAGGTGCTGGCGGGCGCGGGGATGCGGGGATAGGGTCGTCGACGGAGAGGAGATAAAGAAGACGAGGCTCGGGCTCTGCTGGGGCGACTGAAGTCGCGTCTGGAACGTCACGAAGTCCGCCTTCGCGGACTGCACGCGCAGATGGGTGCGCGAGGCCAACCCAAGTGCCCTGTCATCCTGAGGCCCAGGCGCGCGGCACCTGCCCGAACCCGATTCCGCGCGGGCCGAAGGATCTGGCCGCGGACACGTACAAGCCCGGGCGCGGCAGCGGTCACCGTAGCCGAGGCCTCGGCTGCCGTGGGGCCCTCACCCGGCCGCGCTGACACGCGTGCCACCCTCTCCCACAAACAGCGTGGGAGAGGGGGTACACTTCAGAGTTTCGTGTGACGAGGCGGGTCCGGTGGTCTGGCCGGCGCCCCCCATCCCCAACCCTTCCCCCGCAAACTGCGCGGGAGAAGGGAGCCAGCCCAGTGCGCCGGGCCGGCCGGAGCGCATTCGAATTCTCCTCTCCCCCATGGGGTTTATGGGGGAGAGGTCGGGAGAGGGGGGCGGCCGCGGCATGCGCCAACGTCAGCCCGTCGAACCCTCGATCGAAGTTCTCCTCTCTCCCGCGGGGTTTGCGGGGGAGCGGCCGGGAGAGAGGGCGAGGACGAAGGACCATGCACCGGTCCGGGGCGCATTGCCCCGGACCGGCATTCATTCGCGAACGGTGTGGGCGGCCGCCACCCCGGCGAAAGGGCGCCGCGGGGGGAACCAGGCGCTTCGGGACAGGGTATCGTCCATCGCTGGTTGGACCGCTGAACGACGACGAGGGCGACGAGGCTTGATCTACATCTGCATCCCCGTTCTGAACGAGGCGCAAACCGTGGGGGTCCTGCTGTGGCGGACCCGCCAGGTAATGGCCGACTTCGGGCGCGACTACCACATCGTCGTCGTCGACGACGGCTCCACCGACGCCTCGGCCGAGGTGCTGCAGCCGTACACGCGCGTGCTGCCGCTGACCGTCGTGAGCCACGAGCGCAACCGCGGGTACGCGGCGGCCCTGGAAACGCTGGTCCGCGAGGTGGCGTCGCTCAGCACGCACCCCAAGCGCGACGTCGCCGTGTTCCTGCAGGCCGACTTCACCGAGCCGCCGGAAGAGATCCCGGCGCTCGTCAAGCGCCTGGAGGGCGGGGCCGACATCGTGGGTTCCACCGTCGCCGCCGTGGACGTGGAGCTGACGCGGGGCATGCGCTGGTCGCGGCGCGGACTGCCCTGGCTGCTGAAGCGCTCCGCCCTGCCGCGCGAAATCCGCGATCCGTTCTCGGGCTTTCGCGGGTACCGCGTGCAGGTGCTGCGGCGCGCCCTGTCCGACGCGGACGGCAAGCCGCTGCTGGAGCGGTCCGGGTGGGCGGCCAACGCCGAGCTGCTGGTGCGCGTGGCGCCGCACGCCCGCCGCGCCGAAGAAGCCGAGGTGAGGCTGCGCTACGCGCACCGCGAGCGCGAAACGCGCTTCCGGCCGTGGGACGCGCTCCGCGAAACGTGGGCGCTGTTCCGCGCCACCCCGGGCATCTCGACGCTGCCCCGCCGGAGCGCGGAGGCGCCCGCCGCCGCCGAGCCCGCGGCCGCCGAAGCGCCTGCCCGCGCCGCGCCGCGCCGCGAAGTCCCGGCAGCACCCCGGCCCGAGCGTGAAGGCCGGCCCGAGCGTGAAGGCCGGCCCGAGCGTGACGGTCAGTCCGCGCGCGACGAGCGGCCCGCCCGTCCCCGCCGCGAGCGCCGCCCGGCGGAGGATTCTGACGCCGAAGCGGCTCCGCCGAAGCGTCCCCGACCGGAGCGGACGCGCCAGCCGAGGGAAGAACGCGCCGCCGTCCCGAGCGGCGAGGCTGAGACGTTGACTCTCGCGGAGCCGGTGGAGCCTGGCGCCGACGTCTCCGCCGAGGGGGCGGAGCCGGTGGTGAAGAAGCGGAAGCCGCGGCGCCGCAAGCCCAGGCGGACGGAGGGCGGCGACGCGGACGCGAGTGTGTCGGGAGAAGAAGCGTTCGGCGAGGAAGCGGCGGATGGCGCGGCGGACGGCGAGCAGGCGGCCTCGGAAGGGGGCGCCCGCAAGCGGCCCCGGCGCCCGCGGCGCAGGCGAAAGCCGGTGGGACAAAACGAGAATGCAGCGGATGGCGGGGCGGATGCCCCGGCCTCCGAAAGCGAGGGATAGATGAAGTTGTCTTCGATGTCGATACGCCCGCTGGCTGTGGCCCTGCTGGCGGTCGTAGCGGGCGGGGCCGGGGTGGATGCGCAGAACCGCACCCCGTTCCGGGCCGGCGAGCTCGCCACGTACCAGGTGAAGCTGGGGGGCGCGTCCGTGGGCCAGGGCTCGCTCGCGGTGCTGGGATTGGTGAACATCCGTGGCCAGCAGACCTTCCACACGCGCATGACGCTGAACGGGCGCGTGACGCTGGCCCGCGTGAACGACATTTACGAAAGCTGGATCGACACGGACGGGCTGTTCTCGCACCGCTTTCACCAGAACGTCCACGAGGTTCGCTACCGGCGGAACCGCACCTACGACTTCTTCCCGGAATCGCGCACCTACCGGCGCGAGAACGGGAGCACGGGCACCATCCCCACGAACCAGCCGCTGGACGACCTGTCGTTCCTGTACTACGCGCGCACGCTGCCGCTGGACGTGGGCGCTACGTACACGCTGCAGAGGTACTTCAAGGCGGATGGGAACCCCGTGGTGATCCGCGTGCTGCGGCGCGAAACGATCACGGTGCCGGCCGGCCGCTTCCGCACCATCGTGGTGCAGCCGGTGATCAAGACCGACGGGCTGTTCGGCGAAGGCGGACGCGCCGAGGTGTTCCTCTCCGACGACCAGCACCGCATTCCCGTGCTCATCCGCAGCCGGGTGCCGGTGGTGGGCTCGCTGACCATGCTGCTGCGCACCTTCCGCCCCGGCACGTGAGCGCCGAACGGCAGCCGGAACAGGACGCGGGGTCCGCCACGGGAACGGTTCCCGAGGCGGACCTTTCGCGTGTGACCACCGTTCCCGTGGGCGGGCGGCCCAACAAGGTGCTCGCCGAACAGTTCGCCGCGCCCCCGCCCGCCGATCCGGGGGCGCGCACCTTCGTCGCGTTCGTCGCCTCGCTCCCGCGCGTGCTGCAGGCCGAGTCGTTCCTGGCCGTGGCCGATGCCGTCGCCGCCGCGGTGGAGCGGCGCCGGACGGTGCTGTGGATGCTGGGCGGCCACGTGGTGAAGACCGGCCTCGCCCCCGTGCTGATCGACCTGATGAGGCGCGGGGCCATCACCCACCTGGCGTCGAACGGCTCCGCCGGGGTGCACGACTACGAGATGGCGCGCTGGGGCGGCACCAGCGAGGACGTGGAGGCCGGCCTGGCCGATGGCAGCTTCGGGATGGCGGACGAGACGGGGCGCGGGATGAACGGCGCGTTCGTCCGGGGGATGGGCGAGGGGTGGGGGATGGGCGAGTCGCTGGCCCGCGACCTGGACGCCCGCGACGACCTGGCGTATCCGGAGCTTTCGCTCCTTCTGCAGTCGTACCGGCTGGGGGTGCCGTACACGCTTCACCCGGCGCTGGGGGCAGAGATCATCCACCAGCATCCGGCCGCGAACGGGGCGGCCATCGGCGACACGGGGCACCGCGATTTCCGGCGACTGGCGGCTTCGCTGGCGGGGCTGGACGAGGGGGGCGTGGTGATCAACGTCGGCTCGGCCGTAGTGATGCCGGAGGTGTTCCTCAAGGCGCTTACGGTGGCGCGCAACCTGGGCGAGGGTCGCCCGCGCGGCTTCGTCACCTGCGACCTGGACATGCTGCGCCACTACCGGCCGCGGGTGAACGTGGTGGAGCGCCCCACGCGCTCGGGCGGGGGGCGCGGGTTCTCCATCACGGGGCACCACGAGATCATGGTTCCGCTGCTGGCGTGGACCATCGCGGAGCGGCTGGGCGGTTCGGGTAAGGAGCCCCAGGCCCGCACGGGCGAATGAATTCGCTGCAACAACCACACAAAGTCCACCTTCGTGGACTGGCTTGTTGACGTGCACTCTTCGGCCGTATGGCGCGCCCCGGCACCGCGGTTGTCATCCCGATGGAGCGGTCCCGACGAACCTACCCATTGCCGTACTCTGCAGCGACTGAGGGATGCGCTACACACCCGCGGCCGCGCCACGAACTCTCCCGCACACACACATTCGCCATCGCGGAGCGGCTGCCCACTTCGTCATCATCCGTCTAGAGTGTTGACATTGATGTGGCAGGGATGTACAGTTGTGTGGCCCTGCGGGGCATGTTTGTGAACGAACTGCACACCGGAGAAGAAGGCGGCCATGCCCAGATTGAAGTTCGGCGCAGCCGCGCGTGTGATGCGAGCGGTTCGAAAGGTGGTGCCGCCGCGCTCCCGCAAGCCGGCGAACTGGCACTGGTTCGATCACCCCGAGATGCAGGCGCGGATCGCGGCGGCGGAAGCCGACCGCCGTGGGGGACGAGTCGAGAAATTCGATTCGCGGGAAGCTGCGTTCGCCTATCTCGATGGGCTCGCGTGACCTCCGGTGCGTCAGCCTGCGCCGGCGTTCAAGACGCTCGAAGCCACGAAGCAGTATCGGGCTGCTCTCGCATCGCTTCAACCCGTCGTACGCAAGCAGGTTCTCGCGCGAGTGAAGTTGTTGTTCGATAATCCGTCTCACCCCAGCCTGCGGGCACACTCCGTCAAGCCCGACAAGCACTATTGGGAAGCGTACGTGAACCTTGGTGACCGGATCATCTACATCCCCGATGGTTCCAACCTCGTGCTCGTCGACGTTGTTTCCCACGACGACATCCATCGATACAGCAGACGTCCGCCGCGGTAGATAGTTCCCCCGCACCGCACTCCTCGCCCCAGCCGTGGGCGCGCCACACGGTCCTCCCCACACCCATGGTGGCCAGACCGCGCAGGCGAATTTCGTGAGTCCCAGCCGCGGTTTGAACAACCATTGTGGGTCTCGGGGCGCGCCACACGGTCCTCCCCACACCACAACAAGCCAGTCCGCGCAGGCGGACTTCGTGTGTTTGTTGCAGCGAATTCATTCGCCCGAGGAGGCTGGAGCCCTTCGCAGTAGCGGCCGGGGCAGGGTTGGTCGAGGTGGGCCTGCTCCCGAGGCAGGGGCGTCCCGTCTCGGGCTTTCGTGCCGCTGCCGCGCCCAGGCTTCGTGCTGGCTCAGGCTGGATCCCACGGCCCTGCGGAGTATGCACTGCGGGCCAGTCCGGTGCGCTCGGGACTCTGGATGACAGATGGCGCGTCAGTCGAGGGGCACTGCGGGCCAGTCCGGTGCGCTCGGCCTCTGGATGCCACGTGGCGCGTCAGTCGAGGGGCACTGCGGGCCAGTCCAGTGCGCTCGGGCCTCTGGATGACAGATTGCCCGTCGGACGGGTTTCCTCGTATCACCATCAGCCGCCACCCTCTCCGCTCAGTCCTCGAGCGCCGCTCCGAGCAGCCGTTCCACGATCACCACGTCGCGCCAGCAGCCGTCCAGGCGCGCGTGGCGGCGGTACGTGCCCACGCGCGTGAAGCCGTGGCGCTCGCACAGGGCCAGCGATGCGGTGTTTTCGGGAAAGATGCGCGACAGCACCTTCCAGAACCCCGCGCGCTCCAGCTCCGGCACGAACGCCGTCATCAGCGCGTCGCCGATCCGCCGCCCGCGGGCGCGCTCGTCGACGTACACCGAGAACTCCGCGATCCCCGCGTAGCACTCGCGCGCCCGGTACGCCGATGCGCTCACCCATCCCATGACCTCTCCGCCGGATTCCGCTACCAGCACGGGGAAGCGGTCCGCGATGGATAACCACGGCAGCACGTCGTCTGCGGTGCGCTCGCGCGTTTCGAAGGTGGCCTGCCGCCCGCGGAGCCCCTGGTTGTAGATCCGGGCGATGGCGGGCGCATCGGCCGGGAGGGCGGGGCGGATGATGGGGTCCGTCATGGCAGCGCCGGGGTGGAGGCGATCGGGAGCGGCCGCGGAGCGCGCGCGAGGACCAATGCGTGCGTGCTCATCCACAGCACGCCGCCACCGGCAGCCCCGGGCCCGCCGGCCTGGCGGGCGTCGCGCATCCGGTGGCAACGCCGCACGACCCGCCGATCGGCGCGCGCTCGTCGCCCTCCGCCGCGCAGCAGGCGGCGCCGCCCACGTCGGTGGAGCAGACGCCGGTTTCGGGGAGCACCAGCTGCACGTCGCGTGCACCTTCCATGTCTCCCGTCAGCGCGCAGACGATAGAGCGCACCTGCTCGTAGCCCGTCAGCAGCAGGAAGGTGGGCGCGCGGCCGTAGCTCTTCATCCCCACCACGAAGAAGTCGCGCTCGGGGTGGCGGAGCTCTTCGTAGCCGTGCGGGTAGACGGTGCCGCAGCTGTGCACGTTGGGATCGATCAGGGGCGCCAGCCGCACCGGGGCTTCGAGCGCCTCGTCCAGCCCCAGCCGCAGCTCGCGAAGCATGTCCAGGTCCGGCCGGAACCCCGTGGCGACCACCACCTCGTCCACGGGGCCGATGGTGCCCTCCGCGCTCTCCAACAGCAGCCCGGCAGGGACCGGCACCAGCCGCTCCGCGCGGAACCCGGTGACCAGGCTAACGGCGCCGCTCTCGACCAGGTTCTGCATCCGGGTGCCGAGGCTGCCGCGGGCCGCCAGCGCGTCCTTTGCGCCGCCGCCGAACATCAGCCCGGGGTCGCGCCGGCGAATGGCCCACACGATTTCCGTCGCGGGCGACTGCTCCTTGAGGGCGGCCAGCTCCAGCAGCGCGTTGAAGGCCGAGTGCCCGCTGCCCATCACCAGCGTTCGTCTGGCGGCGTAGCGCGCGCAGTGGCGGCCGAGTACGTCCGGGATGCCGTAGTAGATCCGCTCCGTCGCCTCCGTCTCGCCCTCCGCTTGGACGCCGCTGGCGCCCAGGGGGTTGGCCGTGGTGTACGTGCCGGAGGCGTCGATGACGGCGCGTGCCAGGATGCGTTCGCGCCGCCCGTCCGCGCGCTGCACGAGGACCTCGAACGGGGCCTCGTCGCGCCCCGCCGTCTTCGTCTTGTCGAACCCGGCGCGCGAGACGGATACCACGCGATGGCCCAGGCGAACGTGCGGGGCGATTTCCGGAAGGGCGGCCAGCGGCTGGACCAGGTGCTCGATCAGCTCGCCGCCGGTGGGGAGCGCCTCCGGGTCCGGCATCCGCCATCCCGCGGCCTCGAGCATGCCGCGCGACACGGGCTCCGTCAGGTACTTCCACGGGGAGAACAGGCGAACGTGCGACCACTGGCGGATGTTGGCGCCCACCGCCTCGCCCGCTTCCAGCACCAGCGGCCGCTCGCCGCGCGCCACCAGGTGCGCCGCGGCCACCAGGCCCACAGGCCCCGCGCCGATTACCACCACCGGCAACCCCGCCCGGGTCCCGCTCTCATTCGTGCTCATCGCCGTAATCTCCTCGTGTGACAAGTGGTTGTCTCTTGCAACTATGCAGGCGTAAGACCGGCCCTCCTCGGAGGGCCGTCCCGCGAAGTCAGCCGATGGTGCAGCAGCTGCCGCCGGAGTTGTCGATGCGGGTGCCCGCGGCGCGCGCCAGCTGCAGGATCAGCCGCGACATCGATTGCCGCACCTCGGGGGCGAACTCGGAGAGCAGCGAGCGCTCCTGGGCAAGGATGTCGGACTCGATGCGGGCGTGCAGCCCGCGGCCGTCCTCCGTGGTCACCAGGTGCAGCGCGCGCCGGTCTTCAGGGCTCGCCTGCCGCTGGACGTAGCCCTTCTTTTCCAGGGCATCCACCACGCGGCTGGCCGTGCTCTTGTCCAGGTACAGCCGCGACGCGAGCTCGTTCAGCGTCAGCGGACCATCGAGTACCACCGCCTCCAGCGCGTAGCACTGCGTCACCGAGATGTCGTAGCAGCAGATGCGGTCGCGGTCGCGGAACTGGTAAACGCGCACCAGCTCGGTAAGCGCGCGGTGAAGGTCTACCGCGTCGCTCTCCAGTTGAGGGTCCTCGCCCGCCAGGGGGAGCGCGCGTCCCCGTGCCACCATCGCATCCACCATCGTCCTGCTCCACTCGGTTGTGTCTTGCAACGATCCTGAGAGAAGGATGGTTGCAAGGTGCAACTATGTCAAGGGTCGCTGTCGGCTTAACCTCAAACAGCGCACGAGTGCTCCAAACGAGGGATGATATCGAGGCGTGAATCAATCCGGCACGGAAGGTGTAGATCCGGAATGCGAAAGGCGGATACCAATGGCACCCAACGGAGATTGCTCATGAATACGACACTGCGCCCGACGGCCTCGGGCATTCGTCAACGGGTGGGCAGGTTGATGGTGCTGCTGGTGGCGGTGGTGCTCGCGGCGTGCGCGAGCAGCCCCAGGGACAGGCATGCGCCCCGGCCGGAGCCGGCGACCGTGCGCGTACAGAACCACGCGTGGACGGAAATGACCGTCTACGTGGTCGCGAGCGGCCAAAGGGTTCGGCTGGGCAACGTGAACGGCAACAGCAACACGGTGCTTCGCCTTCCGGAGTCGGTCGTGGGAATGGGGCGCAGCGTTACGTTCATGGTCGATCCCCTGGGCAGCAGCCGCACGTCCAACAGCTTCGAGATCCACGTGAGGCCGGGCGAGCAGGTGACCATCACCATCCCGCCCCGGGCAGGCTGAGCTTCACCGCTCCCGGTTCGCCGACGCGCCCCGTCCAGAGGTCCTTGGACGGGGCGCGGTCGTCAACGGTGGATGAGTCCGCGAACTTCCTGCTTGACGTGTGGACCCCGGACGCTACACTTCTCCCAATGCGCTAATTTTTTACCACCCTCCTGTGGATCCCACCATGACACACACGAAGGTCCGGACGATCGCGCTCGCGGCAGGGCTGCTCCTGGCCACGAGCGGCAGGCTGAACGCCCAGACGCCCGCGCCGCAGGCCACGAACCCCGTGGCCACCCCCGTCCCCGCGGCCAACCCCGCGGACGTGCAGTCCGTGGATGCCATCATCGCCGCGCTGTACGACGTGATCTCCGGCCCGGTGGGGCAGAAGCGCGACTGGAACCGCATGCGGTCGCTGTTCATCCCCCACGCCCGCATGATGCCGGCGGGCCAGCGCCCCAACGGCTCCGTCGCCATTCGGCTGATGGAGGTGAACGACTACATCGCCACCTCCGGCCCGTACCTGGAAACCAACGGCTTCCGCGAGCGCGAGCTCGCCCGCAAGACGGACCAGTTCGGCCACATCGTGCACGTGTGGAGCACGTACGAGGGACGGACGGAAACGGACAGCACCGTGCTGCGCGGCATCAACAGCATCCAGCTGATGAACGACGGCACGCGCTGGTGGGTGGTGGCGATCTACTGGGAGCACGAGCGCCCCGACATGCCGCTGCCGCCGCAGTACCTTCCCGCCGCGCGGCCGTAGGCTCAGGGCGTTCCTCGTTCCCGCCGAATGATGAGATGCACGGACCCGCCCCCTTCGTGCATCACGTCTTCGATGTGCTCGTGCGGATTCGGATCTTGGGTTTCCAGGCGTGCCAGCGCGATCAAGTACGTACCCAAGGCCTCGAGCGCCCGTGGCGTCCCCGCCAGTTCGATCTGCAGCACTCCCCCCTTCAGGATCGGGGGCAGCGGATCCGGATCGACGTCCTCCAGGTACGCCCCGATGCGTAGCTCGGAGGTAAACCGCGGCTCCACCGGGAACGTGTAGTACACGCCCCTCTCCGGGTCGTCGGGCCCGACGCGATACCGCAACCGGATGGTCTCGTCACGTTCGGATCTATGGGGCATATCCAGGTTACCCGGCCGTTGAGGAAGGCGCCGGCGCGAGGCCGATCCCGCGCACGAAGTCGAGCACGGCGTCGTTGAACCCGTGCGGCTCGTCGAAGATGATGGCGTGGGCCGCGTTGGGGATCACCCGCATCCGCCCGCCGGGAATGGCGCGGGCCAGGGCCGCACCGAACTTGGGCGACGACACGGGATCGTCCTCGCCCACCAGCACCAGGGCCGGGGCGCGCACCCGGGCGGCGGCGCCGAAGGTGTCGTGGCGCTTTCCGCCCAGCCAGGTGCGCATCCACCGCACCGGCCCGGCCCGCAGGTACGCCTCGGCGATCACGGGGACGAGGGACGGCGGCTCGCGCGGAACGTCCAGCGCGAACCCGATGGCCTCGTACAGCAGCCGCTTGCGCCGCCGGTCGCCCGTAGGGGCGGCCAGGACGAGGCCCGCGACGCGCTCGGGCTCCGTATCCGCCAGCTCCAGCACCGTCTGGCACGAGAGCGAGTGCCCCACGAACGCGGCCGGGCCCAGCTGGAGCGCTTCGACGAAGGCCGAGACGGCGAACGCCTGCTGGATGATGCTCAGGAACGGCGGCCCGTCCGTGCGCCCGAAGCCGGGCAGGTCCATCGCCAGCACGCGGTATCCCGCGGCCGCCAGCCAGGGCCCGTTCTTCATCCAGTAGTCCGCCGAGCACCCCAGCCCGTGCACCAGCACGAGGGGCGGCCCCTCGCCCGCCGTGCGATAGCGCATGGCCCAGCCCCCCGCGTGGGCCCGGTGCGTCCGCGCCCACTGAGCCGCCGCGCGGCCCAGGCGTGCCCCGTCCGTCACTCCCCCACCTCCTCGCCCGCCAGGAACGCCAGCAGCGCCTGGTTGAAGTCGTGGGGCTGGTCGACCATGGGCACGTGATAGGCGTCGCGGAGCACCAGGAGCCGGGAATCGCGAATCGCCTGGCGCATCTGCACCCCGTGGTCCGGCGGGATGATGGTGTCGTGCTCGCCCCACACGATCAGCGTGGGGTGCGCGATCTCGCCCAGCAGGGGCCGCACGTCGTCCTGGAGGATGTGGCGCAGGGCGCGCAGCACCGTCCACGGCCCGGCCGAAAGGGCGTCGCCCAGCATCACGGGAAGAAAGGTGGGATCGCCCCAGCGCCGCGGCGGCGCCACCTCGTACGCAAACCGCATCACGTGGCGGGCTGTGAGCGGGCGGGGAAGCCCGGCGGCGTCCACCAGCGCCAGGCGCCGCACGCTCTTGCCGAAGCGCGCGGCCACGTGAATGGCGATCTGCCCGCCCATCGAATGGCCGACGAGGTGCACGGGCTCGCCCGCGGCGCCCCGCATCCACTCCGCGAGGACGGACGCCACGGCGGGCACGTCGGGGAGCGTGTACGCCGGCACCCGGCTGCGCCCGAAGCCCACGACGTCGGGAATGTACAGGCGATAGCGGGCGGCCAAGGCGGGAATGTTGCGCGCCCACCAGCGCGACGAGCCGCTCAGCCCGTGCAGCAGCACCAGCGCGTCGTCGCCTGCTCCCGTTTCGGCCCAGTGGATGCGATAAGCGCCGAAGTCCGCCTGGTGCGTGCGCAGGTCCAGGTCGCGCCAGCGGACGTGGCGGCCGGGAAGGGAACGCGGCGGAACGAGGGTGCGAAAGGGCACTTCCGGCGGCTGCGGGGTAACAGGGAAACGTTCGGCTTCGAATGCCGCGCGGTCGTACCCGGACTCCGAAAGCAATCCCCGGACCGGCGGCGGGCACGGCCGGTTTCGCCCGGCCCGGTGTTCCGCTATCTTAGAGGGCTGTACGTACGCCGGAAACAAAATCCCTGGCCTTCCGCGGAAGGCCGCAACCTACATGAACCAGGAGGAACCTTGAGCCGAAACAGGGACCGCGGACAACGCGCCGCCCCGAGCCGTCCGTCTCCGCTCGACGATGCGCGCAATGAGCTGTTTGGCCACATCCATCGCTGCGGCGTCATGAAGGCTTCGCGCGAGCAGCAGCTGGAGTGGATGACGGATACGATCGAGTTTTTGGGCGAGCGCTTTTCGTCGCTCACCCCGAAGGACCTGAAGGAGCTGGAGAACATCGGCATGCGCTTCTGCAGCCCGGTGATTTCCAACGCCGAGGCGGTCGAGACCGCCGAAGCGCAGCAGGAGCCCGCCGCCGCCTGACGGCGACCGTGGCGGGGGCGGGGAGGCGGCGCGGTCCGCCTCCCGCTCACCCCGCCGCGAGGCCGCAGCTCCGCCCGCTCCGCGGGGCGCGGTTCAACCCCGGCCATCCATGGATCCCGACCCTAGCAGTCTCCCCCTTCTCTACATCTTCGGGCTGATCGCGGCCAACGCGTTTCTGGTCGCGGCCGAGTTCGCCCTGATCGCGGTTCGCCGCATCCGCATCGAGCGCTCCATCCGCCAGGGAGACGCCAACGCCGCGCGCGTGCTTCCCGCGCTGGACCGGCTGGAAGAGCTGGTGTTCGCCGCGCAGGTGGCCCGCAGCCTGGCCTCGGTGGCGCTGGGCTACCAGGCCGTGGTCTTCGCGCGCTCCTACGCGCTTCCCCGCATGGAGGGGGGCCCCGTGCGCGTGGCCGGCTTCGTCCTGGGCCCCGCCGACGCCGTCGCCGTCTTCTTCGCCCTCCTGGTCGTCAGCCTCCTTCACGCCACGCTCGGGCAGCAGGTGCCCAAGCTGATCGCCGTGCACCGCGCCGAGTGGATCACCGCCCACCTGGCCGTGGCCCCACTGCGCCTGCTGGCGTGGGTGCTGATGCCCGTCACCTGGCCGCTGAACTTCCTGGTGCGCGGCGTCGTCCGCCTCTTCGGCGTCACCGCCACGGGGCTGCATCCCCTGGTGCAGACACCCGAGGAGCTGCGCCTGTCGCTGACGCACGCCGCCGAAGCGCAGGGAAGCGGGATGGAGCAGGAGGAGCGCGAAATGATCCGCGGCGTCTTCGAGATCTCGGAGACGGTGGTCCGCGAGGTGATGACGCCGCGCAGGGCGATGGTGGCGGTGCCCGCCGACGTGTCGCTGGAGCGGCTGCTGGAGGTGGCCACGGTGGAGGGCCACTCGCGGCTCCCCGTCTTCGAGGGCACCATCGACACCGTGGTGGGCGTGGTGCTGACCAAGGACCTGCTGCGCGTGCTGCACGAGCGCCGCGGCGACCTGGCGGGCCCGTTCGACGTGAAGCACCTGCTGCGCCCCGTGCACTTCGTCCCCGATACCAAGCCGGTGGACGAGCTGCTGTCGGAGCTGCGCGGGCGCGCGGTGCACCTGGCCATCGTGCTCGACGAGTTCGGCGGCACCTACGGGCTGGTGACGCTGGAAGACCTGCTGGAGGAGATCGTCGGCGAGATCAACGACGAGTTCGACGAGGTGGAGCCGGAGTTCGAGCCCACCCCCGAGGGCGACATGCTGATCGGCGCCGGCGTGCTGATCTCCGAGGTCAACGAGCGCTTCGGGCTGCGGATTCCCGAGGAGGAGTTCGACACGGTCGGCGGCTTCGTCTTCGGGACGCTGGGCCGGGTGCCCGAGATGGGCGACGCGGTGGCGGTGTGGGGCCCGGACGGGGAGATGGAGCTGCGGGTGGAGGAAACGGAGGAGCGGCGGGTGACGTGCCTGCGGCTCGCTCGTGCGGCCGCCGCGGTCGCGGAGGAGGGACCAGCCTAGCCCCACTTGGCTAGGAATCGCATCAGCGCGGCCTCTTCCGGATAGTATCGCCCGGGCTCCTCGTCGTCGCGGGGAGCTTCGCGCATCAGGGGCTCGATGGTCTTCCCCTCGGCGTACCGCTCCATCACCGCGGGGTGCACGTACGCCGCCTTGCACACCGTGGGGGTGTTGCCCAGCTCCGACGACACCAGCTTGCAGGCCATCACCAGGTTCTTCTGTGCGTCGCGCGCGCTCGTGGGCGGGCCCAGGTCTGCCAGGATGGTGGCCATGCGCACCGTGCCCCCCCAGGTGCGCATGTCCTTGCTGGTGTAGCGGGCGCCCACCATCTCCTTGATGTAGCCGTTGACGTCGGCCGCGGTCACGGGGCGCACCTTGCCTTCTTCGTCCACGTACTGGAAGAGGCGCTTTCCCGGCAGCGCCAGGATCTCGCGGATCACCTCCACCAGTGGCGTGTCGGCCACCACGGAACGCTGGTGGATGGACTTCTTGCCGACGTAGGTGAAGACCAGGTTGTCGCCGTCGATCTTCAGGTGCTTCTTCTGCAGCGTGGCGATGCCGAAGGTCTTGTTGGCGACGGCGTACTGCTCGCTTCCCACGCGGAAGAAGCCGCGCATGATCAGCCGCACCACCAGCGCCAGCACGCGCTCCCGTCCCACGCCCTCCCTGCCCAGGTGCTCCTCGGTGGCTTCGCGCAGCCGGGGGATGGCGCGGGCGTACTCCAGCAGCTTGCGGTACTTTCGCTTGGCGCCCTTCGCGACGTAGTCCGGATGGTAGCGGTACTGCTTGCGGCCGGCGGCGTCGGTGCCGTACGCCTGCACCTTGGCGGCCGGGTCGGGGCTGATGTGGACGCCGGTCCACGCGGGGGGAATCGCGAGCTTCTTGATACGGGCGAGCGCGGGCGCGCTGCGCAGCGGCTTTCCGTCGCCGCGCAGGTACACGAAGCCCTCCTCGGGCGACCCCGTCCGCCGCCAGGGCTTTTCCGCGGGAGCCTTCTTTCGTCCCTTGCTCGCTCGTTTCGTTTCCACGGCGGGGAGCGTGTACAAGAGCCGTTCCCAAGTTCAAAAGAAGGTTTCACGCAGAGGACGCAGAGAGAAAAGAGAGGACGCAGAGGGCTCGTTGAGTTCTCTGCGTCCTCTCCGTTTCCTCTACGACCTCTGCGTGAAACTGGTCTTACCCTCGATCAGTGCGCGTACTCGGCGGCGGCTTCGAGCGGGCTGGGAGCCTGGTAGTAGGGCTGGCCCATGCGCACCGCGAGCGAGTGGATGCTGTCGGCCAGCGAGTCGTAGCGGAACGCCAGGCCGTCGCGGCGGGCCGCCAGCTGCTGCCATTCGCGGTGCACCAGGTTCCGCGACTCCACGCGAAGGTTGTACTCCTGCAGCGCGGCCATGTACGAGTCGTACACGGCCGGAGGAAGCTGCCGGTGCCGCGCCTGCCGCTGATATCGGTGAAGGCCGGCCAGCTCGCGGGTGAGCTTCGCGTCCTGGGCGTCGATGTCGCGGTGCAGGCTGTCCATGCGGGCGCGCACCGCCACGAGTTGCGCCGCCGCCCCGCCCAGTTGCGCCCGCAGTGTCTTCACCTCGGTGCGCTCGTCGCGAAAGGCCACATAGCCGTACAGCTGCTCGGAGGCCTTTACGCCCACGATCACCAGCATCACGAACAGGAGGAACCGAGCGGGAGAGGTCATGCGCCCTCGCGGGGGATGCCGGCAGGCGGAAACGGGTGCCGCGTGGATTGCTACGCCCTTACAATGCACAAGGTTCCGCGTTCCCGCAACCGCCCCGGGTGGACACAAACGTTTGTCCGGGTGGCACGGACCCTGCACCGATCAGGGGGCCTGCCGGGCGCGCATAGAGGGACAGGCCGCCGGGCGAGAACCAGAAGCAGGAGAGCCGCCGATGCACACTTCGAGAAAGCGCCCCACGCCCCCCTGGCAGCGTACCAGCCAGGACCCGGTGCACCCGGTGGGCCGCGCCCGGAGGCGCTTTCCCGCCGCGGAGGCCGCGCCCCAGCTTCCCGCGCGCTATCGCCGGTCGTTCGACGGTGCGGGTGACCCGCGCATCAACGGCACGAGCACGGACCAGCGCGTAAGCGGCGGCGTGCTCCTTCCGCGCCGCCGCGGAGGCAGCGCCTACGAGCGCGTGCGCGGCAGCAGGGCGGTGAAGTACGGCGTGATGGGGCTGGGCGTGGTGGGCACGGCGACGCCGCTGGCCATTGCCCGCGCCAACGAAATGCGCACCGACCCGTCGCACGAGCGGCAGCTTTCGGTGATCCCGCAGATCGCCGCCCCCAAGGTGCTGAACGACGGCGCGGTGGGTCAGGCGTGGCGCGAGGCGCGGCTCGAGGTGGCCGACAAGCAGGTAGGCGCGCGCGACCAGGTGATCGAGCAGAAGCTGGAAGCGTTCAAGTCGTACAACGTCAGCCGCGAGCTTGCGGAAGACATCTACGACATCGCGCTGGAGGAGAACATCGACCCGGACATCGCGTTCGGGCTGGTGCGCACCGAGAGCTCGTTCAAGAACGCCGCAACCAGCCACGTGGGCGCCATCGGCCTCACGCAACTGATGCCCGCGACGGCGCGCTGGCTGCAGAAGGACGTCACCATCCGCGACCTTCGCGACTCGCGCACCAACCTGCGGATCGGGTTCAAGTACCTGAACGACCTGATCAAGAAGTACGACGGCGACACCAAGCTGGCGCTGCTGGCGTACAACCGCGGCCCCGGCACGGTAGACCGCGTGCTGAAGCGCGGCGGCGACCCCGACAACGGGTACCCGGACATGGTGCTCAAGGGCCAGGGCAGCCACTGAGGCACCAGGCGAACGGACGAGCCGGCCCCCGCGAATGTTGCGGGGGCCGGCTTCTTTGGGAACGAAAGTGCGGGAGTGCGTTAGTGCGGAGCTAGCGTCTCGACTCGTGATCGGCGCAGGCCTTGGGAGCCCCCCTCCCCCCGGCCCCCTTCCCCCGCTGCGCAGGGGAGGGGGAGACCTGAATCGCGCTTCGGCCCGTGCACTCGACGCGCGCAACGAGCAGGGTGCTCGGTCCTCTGCTCCTCCTCCGTGACCTCCATGCGAGGCCATGCGGCAAAGCAGCCTGATGGGACGCTTGAGATGCGACCAGCCAACACTTGCGCATTCCGCCGGTTGTACCCACCATCCATGTCCGCACCCAACGTGTGAGCGCGGCCGGCTGTATCTCCTGACGCACGATCGAAGGCGACCCGTTCGCCCACCGCTCACCCGAACGCCGCGAGGACCCGATGCGCCGCACCGCCCTGCTATTCGCCGCACCGTTTGCGCTTGCCCTCGCCGCCTGCGAAGGCGGAGCCACCGGTCCCGCCGACGCGTCCCTGAGCGAAGCCGAGGCGCGGGAATTGGCCGCGGCCTGGGACGGGGTCGCCGCCGGCGCGATCGCCGGGTTCGGGCCTCTCTTCAGCGTGCAGGAGGCGGGCGGTCCGTCGGCCGCGGCCACCACGTCCACTACGAGCTTCAAACGGCAGCACGCCTGCCCGGCCGGTGGCGCCAGCACCATCGAGGGCCAGCGCGTCGTTACCCGCGATCCGGCCACTCGCACCGGCAGCATGCAGATGAACGCCACGCGTACGGACTCGGCGTGCACGCTCCCGGCGCGCGGCCGCCGCGAGGGAACGGTCACCATCACGGGCAGCCCCAACATCCAGCTGGCGGCGAACGGCGCGTGGACCAACGGCGTGCCCGGCGTGCACACCCACACGCAGAAGGGCAGCTTCGCCTGGTCGCGGTCCACGGGCGGAACCGGCACCTGCACGGTGGACCTGACGGCAACGCTCACCCCCGCGACGCAGACGTACACGCTCACCGGCGCGTTCTGTGGCCGCACGGTAAACGTCACGCGCACGTCCTAGCGCCTGGCGCGACGCGGCTGGATCGTACGACGAAAAAGCGGCTCCCGGATTCCCCGGGAGCCGCTTCGTCGTTTGCTACTCGTCGTCCTCGTCGTCTTCTGCGCCGTCCTCGTCCGCGTCACCGTCGTCGTAAAGGTTTTCCATCACGCTGATGGTGAAACGCCCTTCGCTGCCGCCGGGGCGCTCCAGCAGCAGGCGCAGAAAGTCCGGCAGGGCAAGCTCCTCGTCGTCGTCGCCGTCGATGCTCGCCACGAACGAGCGCTGAAATTCCGCGGGCGTGGCGTCGTACACGCGCTGCACGATTTCCAGCACCGCCGCGTCAACGTCCGCCAGGCGGTGCAGCACCTCGGTCTTCGCGTCGGTGAAGCGCGCGGCGGCCTGCTCCGCCGCGCTCAGCGCCGTGCCGATGGTTTCGGCCGGATCGGGGGTGTTTTTTGCCGGTGCCATGTGAGCACACGGTGCATGCCCCGCGCCAATTCCGCCACGGGGTGAACACTCTGCGCACTTCCGGGGACAATGCAGGCCATCAGACGAGGCCGTCGGACGCGCGCGGGGCGTCAGACCATCCAGGCGCCGAGTACGATCAGCGCGACGGCGGTGACGATCAACACCATCCGCCACGGGTTGCGCGCGAGCCAGCCCCGAACCGGCGGCCCCGCGATGCGCGCCACGCCGGCCAGCACGGCGTACTTCAATCCCCGGCCGAGGGCACAGAACAGGACGAAGGTGCCCAGTGGAACGCCCGTAGCGCCACCGACGATGCCGTACAGCAGGTAGGGCACGGGCGTGTAGCCGGAGGTGAGCAGTGCCAGGCCGGCATTCCGCCGGTATAGCGCGCCGAGGGCCTCCAGCTCACCCATCAGCCCGTAGCGCGCCAGCAGCGGCTGCCCATACCGGTCGAAGCCCGTGGCGCCCAGGTGCCACGCGATGACGCCGCCCAGCACGGAGCCCGCCGCCGCGAGCGCTCCCAGCGCCCACGCCCGGCGTGGCCGTGCGATGGCCAGCGCCGCGAACACGGCCTCCGTCGGCGCGGGAACCAGGCATCCCTCTACGACGGCGCATGCGAACAGCAGCGCCGGTCCCGCGCGTCCACCCGTCCACCGCGCCCAGCGATTCCGCCCGCTGTCCTTCACGGGCAGATGCGACGGCGGCTCACTTCCGGCATCGATCACGCGTGGAGGCGATCCAAGGGCCAAGCGGCTGTCGCGACTGCCGGGACGTGCACGTTCTTCGGCATGATCGACGGACTCGCAATCAGGAGATGCTGATGAACAGGATGTGGATTCTGCTCGCTGCGGCGCTCGCGGCCGGGTGCGGCATGCCCTCGGCAGCCACGCTTCCCGACGAGGCCCCGAGCATTGAGGGTACCATCCAGCAGTCCAGCGCAATCCTGGCCGGCCGGCGCATTCTTGTGGAAGCCACTACCCCGGTCGCTGGGAGGGAGCCAGCAGCCTACATCACCGTTCTCCCCGGCGCGGATGTGCTGGCCGGCAGCGGCGAAACGGTCGTTCGGGCATCCGCGGACGAACTCGTGGCGGGAGCCAGGGTGCGCGTGTGGTTCACCGGCCCGGTCGCGGAGTCGCTCCCCGTCCAGGCCACCGCCGGCCCCGTGCTCATCCTGCGCTGACGGGTTCGTCGCTGCATCGAGCATGAAGAAGGCCGCGGAGCCGATGGCGCCGCGGCCCTTGCTGCTAGGTGAACAACTCATCCACCGTCATAGTCCAGCCAAGCACCGCTGGCTCCGCCTCGGCCATCTCACCCCGGAGGTAGACTGTGGGGTGCTTCGGAGTTGGCCCGGTACACGCCGCGGCGAATACCGGAGCGCCGCGTGGGAAATCCTGACTGCGGGTGCATGCCGCGGCAGCCCCCTCCCCCCGGCCCCCTTCCCCCGCTTCGCAGGGGAGGGGGAGACCTGAACCGCGCCTCCCTCGCCCTGGCGCACCCGACTACGCGTGCAGTCCGCGAAGGCGGACTTCGTGATGTTCCAGACGCGACTTCAGTCGCCCCAGCAAGGCCGGGCATCCGCTACTGTACTCGTCACAGCCCCGCACCGAAAGTGTACCCCCTCTCCCACGCTGTTCGTGGGAGAGGGTGGCACGCGTGTCAGCGCGGACGGGTGAGGGCCCCACGGCAGCCGAGGCCTCGGTTTCGGTGACCGCTGCCGCGCCCGGGCTGGTACGTGGCCACCGCTAGATCCTTCGGCCCGCCAGGTATGGTTTGCGGTCAGGTTTGGCGTGGCTTGGCCTCAGGATGACGGGCCTTTGTGCGGCTCCCAACCGTCGGCGTGACGCACCGGGCTGGTTCCCTTCCCCCGCGCGGTTTGCGGGGGAAGGGCTGGGGATGGGGGGCGCCGCGGACACGTCGGGGCGTATCGAAGCGCGTGTCGTCCGCCTGCCCGACCCTCAATCCGCAGCGATGCGCTCAGGCTCGGCGTCGTGAGCGGCTTTCTCCTGCAGCGCCCGCCACATGCGCGGCGGGGAGAAGGGCAGCGAATCCATCCGTACCCCCACGGCGTCGTAGATGGCGTTGGCGATGGCGGGAATGGACGGGTGTAGCGGACCCTCGCCCGCCTCCTTGGCGCCGTACGGCCCTTCGGGATCGATGGACTCCACGATCAGCGCCTGCAGCTCGGGCGTGTCGAGCGAGCCGGGAACCCGGTAGTCCAGCAGCGACGGGCCATCGTGAAGGCCCGCCCGCCCGTGCTCCGCGTCCTTGAACACGTGCTGCTCCATCAGCGCCTCGGCGAACCCCATGTACGCCGAGCCCTCGATCTGCCCCTCGACGATGGTGGGGTTCAGCGCCCGGCCGCAGTCGTGCGCCACCCAGATGGCCTTCACGTCCACGAACCCCGTCTCCGCGTCCACCTCCACCTCGGCCACGTGCGCCGTGAACGAGTACGCGGGCGAGGCGCCGATCGTCCCGCCGCGGTACTCGCCATGCACGTCGCTGGGCGTGTTGTAGCTGCCGACGGAACCCAGCGTACCGTGCTTCGCCTCCGCCAGGTTGAACGCCCGCACGATGGACATGTTGCGCCCCGTGTCCTCCGCGTCCATGGCCCGTCCGCCCGCCAGCAGCACGCGCTTCGGCGAAATCTCCCACTCCGCCCCCACCGCGTCCTGCACCAGCGCCTTGAGCTTGCGGGCGGCGTCCACGCAGGCGTTCCCCAGCATGAACGTCACGCGCGACGAGTAGCTGCCCAGGTCAACCGGCGTGAAGTCCGTGTCCGACGGAAGCACGCGCACGTAGTCCAGCGGCACGCCCAATTCTTCGCAGACGATGTAGGCCACGAGCGACGTGGATCCCTGGCCGATGTCCGACGCGCCCGAAAAGACGGCGATGCGCCCCGAGCGGTCTACCTGCAGCTGCACGGCGGACTGCGGCATCCGGTTGGGGTAGATGGGATAGTTGGTCCCCGAGATGTAGCACGAGCCCGCCACGCCCAGCCCGCGCCCATACCCCATCCGCCCCTTGCGCTCCTTCCAGCCGCTGGCGCGCTCCACCGCGTCCAGGCACTCCATGAAGCCGTTGGAGGTAATGCGCAGCTCGTTGACGGTGCGGCGGAAGCTGCCCATGAAGTTGCGCCGGCGCAGCTCGATGGGGTCCAAACCCAGCCGTTCGGCCAGCTTGTCGAGCGACACCTCGAAGGCGAAGCGCGGCTGCACGCTGCCGTGGCCGCGCTTGGGGCCGCAAGCGGGCTTGTTGGTGAACACGCGCGTGGAGTCGAAGCGGTACGCCGGGATCTCGTACGGCGCCGCCAGCAGCTGGCCGCTGTAGTACGTGGTCACCAGGCCGAACGACGAATAGGCGCCGCCGTCCAGCAGCGTGCGCGCGTCTACCGCCTTGAGCTTTCCATCCGCCGTGGCGCCCACCCGGTACTTCATGTAGAACGGGTGGCGGCCGCGGTGGGCGTAGAACACCTCTTCGCGGGTGTACAGGATCTTCACCGGCCGGCCCGTCTTCATCGCCAGCTTGGCGACGCAGAACTCCAGGTCGAAGGGCTCGCTCTTGCCGCCGAAGCCACCGCCCACGTGCGGCTGGATCACGCGAACCTTGGCGGGATCCAGCTCCAGCACCTTGGCGAGCTCGCGGTGCAGGTAGTGGGGCACCTGCGTGGACGACCACACGGTCAGCCGCCCGCCCGGCGCGCCGCCCGCTTCCCACTGGCCGATGGCGCAGTGCGGCTCGATGGGGGTGTGCGTGGTGCCCTCGAAGAAGTACTCGCCCTCGATGACGACGTCGGACGCGGCCAGCCCCTGCTCCACCTCGCCGAACTCCAGCTTGACGATCTTGGAGATGTTGCCGTTGTGCCCGGCCTTCTTGGCCTCGTGGATCTGCACGTCCGTGCGGCGCACGGCCTCGTGCGGATCGAGCAGCGCCTCCAGCACCTCGTAGTCCACCTGGATCAGCTCCAGCGCGCGCAGCGCCGTGTCCTCGTCCACCGCCGCCACCGCCGCCACCGCGTCGCCGATGTAGCGCACCTTGTCGGTCGCCAGCGCGTTCTCGTCCGGCGTCCACACGATGATGCCGAAGGGGATGGGCATCTCGCTTCCCGTGACCACGGCGAACACGCCGGGCAGGGCCAGCGCGGCGGAGGTGTCGATGGACCGGATCAGCGCGTGGGGGTGGGGCGAGCGCAGGATCTTGCCATGCAGCATTCCCGGCAGCACCAGGTCGTCGGTGTAGCGCGCGCGGCCGGTGCTCTTTTCCAGGCCGTCCGTCTTGCGCTGCCGCGTACCGATGACGTTCAGCGGCGCAGACTTTTCCTCGCGGCTGCCGTACAGCTTCACCTTCTCGCCCGCGTGCGAGGGCGCGTGGTCCACGACCGGCGTGCCGCGCTCGGCGACCTCGGGCTCATCCGCCGGAACGCCGCCGCGGGCGCTTTCGAACTCCTGCCGCTCCGCGCTCATGCCGCCACCTCCGGCTGCTGGCGCAGCGTCGCCGCCGCCATCTCCACCGCGTCCAAAATCTTGGTGTAGCCGGTGCAGCGGCACAGGTTGCCGCTGAGCGCGTCCTTGATCTCGTCGCGCGTGGGCGCCGTGTTCTCCTCCAGCAGCGCCGCCGCGCTCATCAAAATGCCCGGCGTGCAGAAGCCGCACTGGGCCGCGCCGCACACGTCGAATGCGTCCTGCAGGGGGTGCGGTGCGCCCGGCGCGGTGCGCAGCCCCACCAGCCCCTCCACCGTGGTCACCCGCTGCCCCACGGCCTCGTACACGGGGGTGATGCACGCCAGCGTGGGAACGCCGTTCAGCCACACGGTGCACGCGCCGCAGTCGCCCTTGTCGCACCCCTGCTTGCTGCCGGTGAGCTGCACGGCGTAGCGCAGCGACTCCAGCAGCGTCCAGTGCGTGGGCACCGCCACCTCATGCGTGTCGCCGTTCACCTGCAGGGTAACAAGGTCCTTCATGAGGGCGGTTGCAAGGGTGGATGACGGCGCTGGATGGAACCGCAAGGCAAGCGCCGGGCAGTACTTGACCCATCCCTCGAAGGTAACCCGCGCCCGTGGGAGGGTCAACGTAAGGCGGGCGCCGGTTCGAACGCCCGTTCGGTGCCAGACGGGCCGCCGCACGCCCGCTCGCCAATCAGCCTGACGACTGCTTGCCAACACCTCGCCAAATTGGCAAGCCGTAGTTGTCGAGCCGCAGTTCCGCCCCTGAACGGAAGCTTGCGATCAGCTCGCCAACTTGCTTGACAACAGCTTGCCAATTGGCAAGCCATTGTCGTCAAGCTTGGCGCACGTCGTCCAGCACATAGCGCGTTTCCGGCGATGTGGGCGTGCGTGCGGACGAGCGGATTCGCCCGGCGCGGCGCAGGCGCGAAAGCCAGTGGCGGGCGCCCGAGGCCGAGAGCCCCAACTTCGCCGCGATCTCGCGTGCCGACAGCGAGTCCGAGGATCGGAGCAGGTCCACGATTTCGTCCGCGCGATCCCGCCGGGGCCGCGGCGCGGCGCCGGGCTCCGTGCGGTCGCGAAGCGCGTAGGTGGACCATCGCCCCGCGCCCGTGCGCTCCAGCACTCCGCGATCCACCAGCTCGTTCAACTCGCGCGTGGCAACGCGCGAGTCGCGGCCGGCCACCCGGCAGTAGTCGCCGTTCGTCAGGGTGCCGTTGTGTCGGGCGAACGCAAGCGCCTGCCGCTGCGCCTCCGACACGGGCTCGCCTTTCGCCAGGTCCTCCAGCCAGCGCAGCGTCTCCTCGTCGTACAGGCTGTGATTGGGAAGCACCACCCGGAACCGCGTGAGGCTGACGTCGAACCGAGGCGGCGACATGCCCGACCGGCGCAGCTGCTCGATCATGGCAGTCAGGCCGGTTCCGCGGTTCTCGCACAGCGGCCGCGACTCGCCCGGAGGCGGAAGGTCTTCCAGCACCTTCATCAGGAACGCGTTGCGCGACGACTGCACCCCGGGCTCTCCCAGCTGGTCCGGCTGAATGGGGCCGAACAGCCCGCCGGGGCTCTGGAACTCGATGCGGTCCGGAAACATGTGTACCTGCACCTGGCTGCCGCGCGCCTGGGGCGACAGGTCGCGGTGTCCGAGCGCGTTCACCAGCGCCTCGCGCAGCACCGTTTCTGGATATTCCCACAGGTCTTCGCGAAACAGCCCCTGGACAATGCCCCGCCGCTGCATGTTGCGCTTGATGGCCCGCAACGTCTCTACAACCATCACCGGCACGGGCCCCTCGACTTTCACGTTGTCCAGGAACCGCTCGCCCTGGGGGCCGGGACGCCCGGCCTCGGGCGTGGGATAGCGAAGGAAGGTGACGCACAGATTGGGAAAGCGCTCCTGCGGATACTGCGCGAAGCAGGTCCACCCCTGGAGCGAAACCACCGTCTTTCCGTCCGCGGCGGGAACGAGCACCTTCAGGGCCCGCAGCGCCTGCTCGTCCGTCCAGCTTCGGTAGGGGCCGCTCTCACGGCCGCGCAGGCGGCGCAGCAGCCCTCCCACCAGTTCGGGATCCAGGTCCTCCAGCGTAGTTCCCTCCAGCGGCTCCAGGTCGTGGCGCGGCTGGCCGCGCGCTTCGAACAGCGCCTGCACCTCGTACGGGGTGAGCTTGCGATCACCGTCCCCGACGCGGATGAAGGCGCCGTTCGGCAGCCCCGCACCCTGGTAGTAGCAGGGCTTTGCGCTGGCGGGGAGCTCCGGGACCTCGGCCGCCACGATGGAGGCGCCGTCGACGTCGAACACCTGCAGCAGGGGGCGCAGGGGCGGCTCCATCTGCGCGGCGACCGCGCCCAGGTCGGCCTGTATCTTCGCCGGATTGGCAACGCCCGCGGGCGCGAACCCCGCCTCCTCGTCTACGCCAAGAAGGAGTACGCCGCCGCCCGGCGTGTTCGCGAAGGCCGAGAGCGTTTCCCAGATGCGCTTGGGCACGCCATCGCGCGCACGCTTCGCTTCTACGCTGGTCTGCTCCGTTCCCTGGCGCTGAAGCTGTTCCAGCGACTCCCGCAACTCTTCCACCGTCATCCCGGCCCCCGCGGCGCAAGCTTGTGAATTAGCTTGCCAATAGCTAAGCAATTGGCAAGTTAGTTGTCAAGCTTGTTGGCGAGCGGCGGATGCAGCAAAGCAAGAGCGCCGCGCGGGCTGATCCCGCGCGGCGTTCTTGATGGAGCTTCGGCTAGCAACCCGAACGAACGGGTCAGCGGTCGCCCTTGTCACCGTGGCCAGGCTTGGCCTTGGTCTTGGCGTGCTGCCGCTGGTCCGCCGCCAGCGAACGGCCCACGTCCACCTGGTCGGTCGTGAACTGCCCGTTCTCGTCGCGCCGCACGTAGCGCTTGTCGCCTGGGTTGGGCTCGATCAGTTCGCGTTTCTGTGCCATTTCATCCTCCGCGGATGCGTGAGAGTCGACGATCACCGCTCCTTCGCTGTCCGTGTTTTGCATGCTCCGCGCCGCCCCATGTTCCACCAACCCGTCGAGCTCGCTGATTCACGGAGGAGCACCGGTCCAAGCGAGACGCGGGTGTGAGGACTTTTCGCGTCCGTCGCGGCGGATTCATCCGCGCTTATCTCCATCGTGCGCAACACCTTCGCCCCGTTGCCAGTTGACGGCGTGAAGCGAGCGTGCGATACTCCTGGTGTCGTCCAGATCGCCCCGCCCGCTCCGGCCCCGGCCAACCCCGCCCGCGTACCCGTCAGCCCTGATGATCGTTGGCATCGTGCTGGCCGCCGGCCTTTCGCGCCGGATGGGCGAGCCCAAGGCGTTTCTGCGCGCCGGGGAAGGGACGTTCCTGGACCGCGTGGTCCACGCGCTCGGTGCGGCGTGCGACCGCGTGATCGTGGTGACGGGGCCCGATGACCAACCGGCCGCCCATGACATCCGCGAGGCGGCCACGCGGCTCGGCGCGTCCGTGGCCATCAACCCCGACCGCGGGTCGCCCCAGCTGCGCTCGCTGCAGGCGGGGCTGGCGGCGGTTCCGCCCGAAACGCGCGCCGTGATCGCCTGCCCGGTAGACATTCCCGACGTTACGCCCGACCTGGCCCTGCAGCTCGCGCGCGTGTTCAGCGAGTCCGGCGCGCCCGTCGTGCTGCCCTCGCGCGCCGGAAAGCACGGGCACCCGGTGCTGTTCGCGCGCTCCGTCTTCGCCGAGTTGGCGAGGACCGACCTGCCCGAGGGCGCGCGCACCGTGGTCCATGCGCACTTGGGCGAGCTGCGCGAGGTGCCGGTGGACGCGCTTCCCGCGGACGTGGACACCCCCGCAGACTACCGCCGCTGGCGCGAGGCCGCGTGCCCCAGCGGCTGACGCTGGCGGACGCGCTTCACCACGCGCGCGAGGCGCTGGCGGGGGGCGAGGCGGTGGTGAGCGTGGCCGTGCTGTCGTCGGACGAGGACGGCCCCGCGGCGGGGGAGCGGATGTCCGTTTGGGCCAATCGGCACGAGGGCACGCTGGGAGACGTGAATCTCGATGAGGCCGCGCTGCGTATCGCCCGCACGGCGCTGGGGGAGTCGGACCGGCCGGAGACGCACGACGTGGAGGCCGCGGGGCGCCGCTGCACGGTGTACGTGGAGCCCCATCGCGCGCCGCCGGAGCTGGTGATCGTGGGGGCTGGGCACGTCGCACGGCCGCTGTGCCGCACGGGCGCCATGCTGGGCTTTCGCGTGACGGTGCTGGACGACCGCCCCGAGTTCGCCACCCGCGAGCGCTTTCCGGAGGCGGACGAGGTGAGGCCGGCGCGCTTCGACGACCCGTTCCGGGACGTGCGCATCGGGCGCGGCACGTACCTGGTGCTGGTGACGCGGGGCCACAAGTACGATTTCGAGGCGCTTCGCGACGTGCTCCATCGCCCCGAGCTGCCGGCGTACGTGGGGATGATCGGCAGCCGCCGGCGCACGCGGGCGGCGCTGGAGCAGCTGGCGCGCGACGGGGTGCCCGACGAGCGGCTGCGCAGGGTGCACGCCCCCATCGGGCTGCACCTGGGCGGCGAAACGCCGGAAGAGATCGCCCTGGCCATCGCGGCGGAAATCGTGATGGTGCGGCGCGGGGGAACGGGGCAGCCGCTGCGCGACCGCGAGCGCGTCGCCGAGCGCTGGGTGCGGTCCGGCGGCTGACACAACGCCATCGGTGGGGCCATGTATCGCACGTGCATCTTCTGCTCCGCCGACCTGGGATCCAACGAGGCCATCGCCCCGTTTCCCGTCGGCCGCAGCCTGGCTTTCGACGGGGCGCGCGGGCGGCTGTGGGCCGTGTGTCCGAAGTGCGCGCGGTGGAACCTGGCGCCCATCGAGGAGCGATGGGAGGCCGTGGAGGAGGCAGAGCGTGCCTTTCGCGAGTCGCGCCTGCGCGTGCAGTCGCAGAACATCGGCGTCTGCAAGCTGCCGGACGGAACGCGCCTGGTTCGCATTGGCCAGGCGCTGACGGGCGAGCTGGCCGCCTGGCGCTACGGCAGCCAGCTGGTGCGGCGCAGGCGGCAGTACCTGGTGGCGGGCGCCGCCGTGGGTGCGGCGGGCGCGGCGGCGGTGGGTGGGCTGGTGGCGCTCGGCGTGGCCTCGGGGCTTTGGAGCTTCGGGCACATATTCCTCGGTGCCTGGAACGAGCGGCAGGCGCGCCGGGTCATCCACCGCATTCCCGCGGCGCAGTCACCCATCGGCCGGGAGGTGGCCATCCGCCGCTGGCACGTGCAGGGCGCGCAGGTGGGCGCGGCGGACGACGGCATCGAGCTTCGCCTTCCCGACGCCGAACGCAAGGACCGCAAGACGGACGGATGGGGGCGCCCGCGGTTCGGCGGCGACGACGTGCTGGTGCTTCCCGATTCGCAGGCGCGCACGGTGCTGGGCCGCGCGATGGTGCACGTGAACCGCAAGGGCGCCTCGCACGACCACGTCCGCGACGCCGTGGGAATGCTGGAGAACGCGCGCGGCGCCGAGGAATACCTGCGCGAGGCCGGCCGGCGCGAGAGCGTGCTGGGGCGGCGGCAGGGGATGGAAGCGAAGCAGCTTACCCCCGTGGGCGCCCTGGCCCTGGAGATGGCGCTTCACGAGGAGCAGGAGCGGCGCGCGATGGAGGGCGAGCTGGCCGGGCTGGAGGCCGCGTGGCGCGACGCGGAAGAGATCGCCGCCATCGCCGACGCGCTCCCGGACGGCGTTCCCGCGCCGGAGCCCTCGCGGCTGATCATCCCGGGCTGATCATCCCGGGCTGGTCATCCCGGGCGAAAAGGACGAGGGTGGCGGTAGGACTTTCGTGATGGGCTGCTTCATGGATGGGCGATGTACCGCAACTGCATCTTCTGCTCGGCCGCGCTGGGATCGAACGAATCCATCGAGCACTTTCCCGTGGGGAAGACACTCGCGTTCGATGGCGCGAAGGGCCGGTTATGGGCGGTGTGCGCCAAGTGCGCGCGGTGGAACCTGGCTCCCATCGAGGAGCGCTGGGAGGCCATCGACGACGCCGAGCGCCTGTTTCGCGACAGCCGCCTGCGCGCGCACAGCGAGAACGTGGGCTTGACGAAGCTGCGGGATGGCACACGGCTGGTACGGGTGGGGAAGGCGCTGCCGGTGGAGCTCGCTTCCGTGCGGTACGGAAAGGCGTATCAGCGCCGGCACGCGCTGCACACGACGGCGAGGGTAGCCTCGGTCTTCGGTGTGGCCGCTGCCCTTCCCGCAGTGTCTATCCTGACGTTGCTGACTGGTCCGTTGTTCGTTCCCACGTTCGTTGCGGTTGTTCTCGCGCAACCCTTGATCAGGACCAGGGAGGGCCCGCGCCCGTGGACGCAGCGGCTCGCGCAACGGCTCCAGGATCACAGGCGCAGCATGGGGCCGCGTTTGACGAAGTGGGTGCAGTCGCCCACTCCGGGCGCGCGGATTCCTCTTTCCCGTGCGCACTTGCTCGGAGCGCGGCTGACAGCCCCCAACGAGGGTCCGCTGGCCGTGCACCTGCCGGTGCTGGGCCTGAATCTGGAGGGCTGGCACGCGCAATTGCTCACGGCCCGTCGCCTGATCCACCTGAACCGGGCGGGCGGCGATGCGCGGGATCTTGCCGCCTCGGTCAAAACGATCGCCAGTCTGGGCGGGCCCGCCGGGTACCTGGACCGCGCGGCGCGCCAGGGGCTGCAGATTGGCCCTGGCGCGGGGTACCACGATGTGCAGGCACTCGCACTGGAACTGGCCCTGCACGAAGAGACGGAACGCCGCGCGATGGAAGGCGAACTGGCCTCGCTGGAGGCCATGTGGCGCGAGGCAGAGGAGATTGCCGGCATCGCGGACCGCCTGCCGGACGGGCTCGCACCGCCGGAGCCGCCACGGCTGGGCACGGAAGGTTGACGATGTACCGCGCCTGCATCTTCTGCTCGGCCGCGCTGGGCTCGAACGAGTCGATCGAGCGCTTTCCCGTGGGCCGGACGCTCGCGTTCGACGCGGCGAAGGGGCGGCTGTGGGCGGTTTGCCCAAAGTGCACCCGATGGAGCCTGGCCCCGCTGGAAGAGCGCTGGGAAGTGATCGAAAGTGCCGAGCGCCTGTTCCGCGACACGCGGCTGCGCGCCCAGTCCGAGAACATCGGCATCGCGAAGCTGCGTGACGGCACGCGGCTGATCCGGGTGGGCAGAGCCCTTCCGGGCGAGCTGGCGGTGTGGCGGTACGGAGAGTCGCTGGTGCAGCGCCGGCGCCGCGCGCTGGTCGTTGGGGGAGCCGGCGTTGTAGCGCTTGGCGGGGTCGTGGCTGGCGCGGCGTGGTTGACGGCGAGCGCGCTGGGAGTCTACGTGGCGCGTCGCGCTGTACAGGAAGTGTCCCGCGAGTTGTCGGGCTCGCGCATGGTGGTGAATCTGTACGCGGAAGAGTGCGGCGACGGAAAACCGGCGGAGATCAGGCGCAAGCACATTGAGGGGGCTCATCTCGTCGGGGATGAGCACGGCCAGCTGCGGCTGAAGCTGGGCGGCATCGACAGCACCGAATGGATTCATTACCGAGAAGGCGTGTATCGCCTGGGCGACCCGCGGGACCTGGTGTTGGATGGCGTAACGGCTCGCCGCGTCCTTTCGCGAGTTATGGTGGTGGTAAACGGCGCGGGCGCCAATAGGGGGGCGCTGCACCACGCGGTTGAGGCGATCTCTGGGGCCGGCAGCGCGGGCGCATACCTGCGCCACGCCAGCGGAACGGGCGTGGCGCTGGGCGCCGGACCCGGGGACGGCATTGATCGCCTGGCGCTGGAGATGGCGCTGCATGAGGAAAGCGAACGCAGGGCGATGGAGGGCGAACTCGCGGAGTTGGAGGCCGCCTGGCGCGCCGCGGAGGAGATCGCCGCTATCGCCGACGCGCTCCCGGACGGCGTTCCCGCGCCGGAGCCCTCGCGGCTGATCGTGCCCGGTTGAACGCCGAGGGTGGCGGGCAGACTTTCGCTGGCCTTGGAAATCGCGCTGCACAAGGAAAGCGAGCGGAGGGCGAGCTGGGCGAATTGCAAGCCATGTGGCGCGAAGCCGAGCAGATCGCCGAAATCGCCGACCGGCTCCCCGACGCCCTGGACGAAGAGGTTCGATGATCGAAGACATGGCCGTGTTCACCGCGGCCGAAGAGGCGGCGCGCGAGGGCCGGCCGGTGGTGCTGGCGACCATCGTGCGCTGCAAGGGCTCGACACCGCGCGGCGTAGGAAGCAAAATGCTGGTGGACCCGGAGCGGGGGCTTACCGGCACCGTGGGCGGCGGATGCGGCGAGGCCGAGGTGATCGAGGCCGCGCGCGAGGTGGTGAGCACGGGCCAGCCGCGCATGCTGCGCATCGACCTGACCGAAGACCTGTTCTCGTGGAGCCCCGCCGTCTGCGGCGGCGTGTTCGACGTGTTCCTGGAGCGCGTGTGAACGCCCGCCGCGATCCCGGTACGCACTGGTTGGGCGGCGGCCCGCCGCGTGCAATGGAATGTTTCCGCCAACCCGACCACGACGTGATGGGCCACCCGGCCGCAACCGCCTGACACATCGTCCCTGAATCAACCGAATCCCCCGAACGACACCGGACCCGGCCGCAATGCGCGCGCCCGGCCCGGCGGCCGTTTTCACCCGCAAGAACCAGCAAGACGGAAGGACCAGCATGACCGCAGTACAGCAGCCGCTCGCCCCCCACGAGCGCGAAATGATCCGGGACGAGCTCCTGCGCAGCCTCACCAAGCTGGAGCGCAGCCTCAAGTCCAGCGGCGCCGCGGCGCGCCCGCGCGACCTGGAGCAGGACACGGTGGGCCGCCTGTCGCGCGTGGAGGCGCTTCAGAACGCCGGCTTCACCAAGAACCTGGAAGCGCGCGAAAAGGCGCAGCTGGAGCAGATTCTTTCGGCGCTGCGGCGGCTGGAAGACGGGTCGTACGGGGCCTGCAACGGCTGCGGCGCGCCCATCCCCTTCGAGCGGCTGCAGATCTTCCCCGAGACGCTGGCCTGCGGCACCTGCGCCCGGGGTTGAGCCCCGGCCGCACCGATCGGCCGTTCCGGTGTACGAGGCCCTCATGCTGAAGCGCCTGGTTTCTCTCTGGGTCTGGGTATCGGCCGCACTGGTGGTCCTGGTCTGGGTTCCGTGGCTGGCGCTGGTGTACGCCGCCACCGTGCCGTCCGACCCCGGCCGCTACACCGTGGGCCGCTGGTTTCGCCGCGCCGCCGTCACGCTCACGCGGCTGAACCCGTTCTGGAAGTTCCGCACGACGGGCTTCCTGGTTCCCGACCCGCGGCGGCCGTACGTGGCCGTGGCCAACCACGAGTCCATCGCCGACATCTTCCTTCTTTCGCACCTGCCGTGGGAAATGAAGTGGCTCTCCAAGGAAGCCATCTTCAAGATCCCGCTGATGGGGTGGATGATGAGGATGGCGGGTGACATCGCCGTGCGCCGCGGCGACGTGAAGAGCCGCATGCAGGCGCTGGACGCCTGCCGCGACCGGCTGGGCAAACACGTGTCGGTGATGATCATGCCCGAGGGAACGCGCTCGTCCACGGGCGAGATCCAGAAGTTCCACGACGGCGCTTTTCGCCTGGCCATCGAGACGGGGTCTCCCATCCTGCCCATCGCCGTGGCGGGCACGCGGGCCTGCATCACCAAGGGGTCGTGGATCGTGGGCCGGGCCAATGCCATCGCGCGGGTGCTGCCCCCCATCGAGACGGCGGGGCTCACGCTGGACGACGTGCCCGCCCTGCGCGACCGCGTCCGCGAGCTGATCATCGAGGCCCGCGCCGGGCTGCTGCGCGAGCTCCAGTCGGCCTGATCCTCCTCGCAGGTCCACGTGCCAGACTCTTATCAAATCCTCGGTGCTTCAGGGAGTGCCGTATCTGGCCGGCAGCTTTTTACGCCCGCCTGTGCCCCAGTACGGCACGCACGATGGCGGAGTTCGCACGTTACGCGCGAAAAAGTAGTCAAAGTGGACATTTGCTGTTGCGGAGATACGGACTTGACCCTTCTTTCCGGTGGTCGCAGGGTCGACTTCACCGGGAGATCGGATGACGGAAGAGATCATTTTGTCCATCGTTGCCGCCACAAGTGTAACGGTCATCGGTCTGGCCGCACTCTGGCGGAAGAAGAACGTCGAACTGCAGGTAGTCGCTAGGAAGGTGGGCGTGCAATTGCGGATCAGTGAACCGGGGCAGCGTCGCCTCACATCCTCCTCGGGGGACCCGGGACTTGGCGGACCTCCGCAAGCGGAATAGCTTCCGCGACCACTAGCCGCGCGCCGAATGCCGCTGAACACCCTCGCCTGGAACCGCGTCCGCTACACCCTGCTGGCCCCGCTGTATGACACGGTGGCCGGCTTTCGGCCACAGCGGAAGCGGTCGCTGGAGCTGCTGGATGCGCGGGCCGGCGAACGCGTCCTGATCGACGGCTGCGGAACCGGCGCCGACCTGGCCTTTCTCCACGCGGACGTTCAGGTCGTAGCGACAGACATCACGCCGGCGATGGTCGAGCGCACCCGGCATCGGGCGCTGGGGCTGGGCAGGAGCGTGGACGCGCGGGTGATGGATGCCCAGGCGCTGGAGTTCGCCGACGCCTCGTTCGACGCCGTGGTGCTTCACCTGGTCCTGGCCGTGGTGCCCGATCCCGTGGCCGCCGTCCGTGAAGCCGCTCGCGTGCTGAAGCCCGGAGGCCGGGCAGTGGTCTTCGACAAGTGGGTCCCCGACGACCGCGAGCCCTCGCTCCTGCGGCGCGCCGGCAACCTCGTCTCTGGCGTGGTGGCGACGGAAATCACACGCAAGCTGGGTCCGCTGGTGGCCGCCACCCCACTGGTGGTGGAGCACCAGGAACCCGCTGGGGCTGGGGGCTTCTTCTCCATCACCCTGCTGCGCAAGCCGCCATCCGGCGAGTCCTGAGCGCGCCGGCCCCGAGTCGTGCCACGGAACACGCGTCACACGTAAGCGTGTAGCCCACGAAGGTGGACATCGTGTGGTCGTTGCCGCGGATTCATCCGCCCAGCAGAGCCTGGGTCCGAGCCTGGCCCCAGCAGAGCCTGGCCTCGGAGCCGGTCCCTGAGCCTGGCCTCGGAGCCGGTCCCTGAGCCTGGCTCCTGAGCCTGGCCATTGAGCCTGGGCCCGAGCCAGGCTTCGAAGCCGGTCCCTAACCGGCTCCGATCCTCCGGTTCGCCCCGTCCCCGACCCCGCCAGCATGCCAGACCCGACCGCCGCGCCACCGCCGTTCCCCTCGGCCGGCCCCGAGCCCCCCGACCCGCGGGGCGAGCCGCCAGTGCCCATCTCTCCCATCCGCCGCCAGCGCTGGTGGGCGCGGGAAACGCGGCGAACGCCGGATCGCCCGTGCTTGAACTGCGGCGACACGACGGTGGGCTTCTTCTGCCGCAACTGCGGGCAGCGCAAGGCCGACGTCCGCGTGTCGCTGCGGCGCATGCTGATGGAGGTGATGGACGACCAGCTGTCGCTGAACTCCACGCTGCCCCGCACCATCGGCGCGCTGCTGTTTCGCCCGGGGCACCTGACCGCCGAGTACGTGCAGGGGCGCATCATGCGCTACGTGCCGCCCTTCCGGCTGTACCTGGTGACGTCGGTGCTGTTCTTCATCCTGCTCCCCGTAGTCGCGGACGTAAACCGCATCGCCGACGAGGTGACCCTCGACAGCGAGCAGAACGATGCGCGCGAGCGGGCCCAGGACGACTCGGCACGCATCGTCGACCAACGGGCCCGGGCCGATTCCGTCAAGGCGCGCATCGCCGCGGTCCGGCGTGGCGAGGTGCCCAGGGGCGAGGTGGCGCCTCCGCCCCTTCCGCCCGTGCCTCCGAAGCCGGACAGCGGCAAGGTGAGCCTGAACCTGGCGTTCAGCGACACGAACAGGGTCCCCGCGTGGCTGAAGCCGCTGAACCGGCGGATGCAGCGCACCGAGGACCGCCTGGAAGGCATGCCCCCGCGCGAGGCGCTGCGGACGGTGCTGGCGGCGATGGAAGAGAACGCGCCCAAGGGCGTATTCCTGATGATGCCGCTCTTCGCCTTCATCCTGAAGCTGCTGTACGTGCGGCGGAAGCGGTTCTACGTGGAGCACTTCGTCTTTGCGCTTCACGTGCACGCGATGGCGTTCCTGCTGTTCACGGTGGGGATGGTGTCGGGGCTGGGCTGGCTGCGCAACGTCCTGTCGCTGTGGATGACGCTGTACGTGTTCCTGGCGATGAGGAAGGTGTACGGCCAAGGCATCATCCGCACGTTCCTGAAGTTCTGCGCGCTGGGCGGCGCGTACATGATCTTCGGGATGACGGTGGGCGCCATCGCGACGCTGATGTTCGCCGCGCTCAGCATGTAGCCCAGGGAGAATGTCGTGGACGGAATCGGCCCTCCCGCGGAATGCGCGGGAGGGCCGATCTTCCTTCATCCGACGAGTCTGGGCAGATTACCGCGCGGCGACGAACTCGTGCTCTGCGGCATCCAGCGTAACGGATACGAGCCGGTCGCGGCCGCTGTTCTTGGCGCGGTACAGCGCCTGGTCGGCCAGCTCCACCAGCATCTGGGGGTCCACCAGGTCCGTGCCCACCGCCACGCCCACGCTGGCCGTCACCCGTACCGTTTGCCCGTGCGCCACCTCGCAGCGCATGTCGCGCAGGGTGCCGCGGAACCGCTCGGCGAAGCTCAGCGCGCCCGCCAGGTCGGTGTCGTACAGCAGCACGGCGAACTCCTCGCCGCCGAAGCGCGAGGGCAGGTCCAGGTTGCGCGTGGTGGCGCGCAGAAGCCGGCCCACCCGCTCCAGCACCAGGTCGCCCACGCGGTGGCCGTGGGTGTCGTTGACCCGCTTGAAGTGGTCCAGGTCGATCAGCACCAGCGCCAGCGAGCCCCCCGTGCGCCGCACCCGCTCCGACTCGCGCCGGAGCGCGTCTTCCAGCACGTGGCGGCGCGACAGCCCGGTCATGGGGTCGGTGAGCGCCGTCACCTCGGTGAGCGCCCAGCGCCCCGCCGTGGCGATGCCCACCGTCACCACGAACACCAGGAATCCCACCCAGAACGCCGAGGGCGTGCCCGGCAGCAGCCGCGCCACGGGCACCAGGCTGGAGTACTCGCTGAGCACGTCGTACAGCATGGTGCCCGAGAACGCCGCCGTGCCAAAGAGCAGCGTGCCCGCGTGCGCCGTGCCCTTGCGCCCCATCCGCCACGCGCGCCACACGATCACCATCAGCCCGATGGCGATGGCGGCATCCATCCACAGCACCAGCTCCGCCAGCATCCGCAGCGGCAGCGCCAGGGTGGCCCCGAAGCAGGCCGCCAGCACCGCCGTCACCCGGCGGGTGTGGCGCGCGCCGCGCAGCCCGAACAGCTCGTCGATCAGCGCCACGAAGAACGGCCCGCCCGCCAGCATGGCCAGCACGCCCAGGCGGTACGGATTGATCCACGGCATCACCGCCTGCCCCACCTCGTCGGCGTAGGTGGCGCCGTAGACGGAAACGGCCAGGCAGACCCCGGCGAACCACAGGTTTTCGCGCGCGGCGCGGCGGCGCAGGAAGAACGCCAGGTGGTACACGCCGATGGCCAGGAAGAACGACACCAGCCCGCCGATGACCACGGGACGGGGCGAGCGCTGCTGGGCAAGCACGTCGTACCGGCCCACCCGCACCGAGCCCATCACCCCGCCGTACGCGTAGTCGTTGAACACCCGCACCGCCAGCACGTGGCGCCCGTCCGCCGCCCGCGAAAGCAGCGAGTCGGGAACGAAGATCAGCACCGAGAGGGCGCCCTCCACGAAGTTCGGAGGCATCCGTCCGCTGCCGCCCACCCGCACGCCGTTCCAGAACACCTCGAAGGCGTCGCCCACGGTGGCGAAGCGCAGCCCCACCGGCGCGCCGCGCAGCGACGGGGGAAGCACCACCTCGCGGCGGTACCAGCCGAACCCGTCGTATTCACCGATGGTGGTTTCCCACTCGCTGGGCACCGCCATGGTGCGCCAGCCCCGGTCGTTCAGCCCGGCGGCGGCCCACGCGGGATCGTCGCCCTGCTGGAACCGCCACTCGCCCCCGAGCGAAAGCGTGTCCGCGGCCTGCGCATGCGCGGCCGGGGGCAGGAAGAGCAGAAGGGCTGCCAGGACGAAACGGGCGGCGGTCACCAGGACCTGGGGTGGGATGGGATCGGCCGGGAAGGTGTGGACGAGAAGCTACCCGCGGGCGGGGCGCAGGTCAAGCGAAGCGCGTGCCCGCGACTTGCAGGGGACGCGGTGGGCACGTACGTTGCGCGCCGGTTGGCAAGCCCTTGCGCCACAACCGTTTCATTCAAAACCCCACGCAGGAGAAGCCGCGCCGATGGCCAACGTTGTCCCGTCCGGGCGTCCGGGCCCGCTCGCCAGCCTGGCCCTGATGGCCGGCCCGCGCTACGGCGAGGAACTGCCGGTTCCCGCGCCCGTCGTCGTGCTGGGCCGCGCCGCCGCCTGCGACGTGGTGATCGACGACGACTCCGTTTCGGCCCAGCACGCGCGGCTGGAGTTCGACACCGGCGCCTGGCGCCTCACCGACCTGGGCTCCACCAACGGCACGGCCGTCGAGGGGGTGAAGCTGGCCCCCCAGCTTCCCACCCCGCTGCCGTACGGCTCCACCGTGCGCCTGGGCGGCGTGCAGCTGCAGTTCCGCGAGGTGGAGGCGGTAGACCTGCAGGCCGCGGCCGCCGGGTACGTGGCCCCCGAAAAGCCCCGCACGCTGCGCGAAGAGCGCACCGGCCCGCGCTTCCCGGTGTGGCTGCTGCTGGTGATCCTGGTGATCGCGGTGGTCGTAGGCATCCTGGTGTACATGAACGTGGCGGCGCCCACCGCGGTGGGCGGCCTCCCTGCCGGGCTTCCCGTGCTGGCGCTGGCCTTCCCGTGAAGCTTGCCTGGAAGGCGGCCGGCGGCACCGACGTGGGGCGGATGCGCCGGGGCAACGAAGACACCTTCGTGGTGGATTCCGAGCGCGGCCTGTTCCTGGTGGCCGACGGCATGGGCGGCCACGCGGCGGGAGAGATCGCCAGCGCCCTGGCCGCCGAGGCGGTGGGCGGGGCGCTGCGCGAGGGCATCGACCGCGGCCTGCAGGCCGACGAGCTGGCGCAGGTGATGGTGGAGTCGTTCGGGGCGGCCGACCGGGCCATCGGCGAGCACGTGGAGGCCCACCCCGCCACCCACGGAATGGGCACCACCACCACGGCGTGCGTGCTGTGCACCGACGGCACCTACCGCATCGGCCACGTGGGCGACAGCCGCGCCTACCTGCTGCGCGGCGATGCGCTGGCCCAGGTGACCAAAGACCACACCTGGGTGCAGCGCGAGGTCGACGAGGGCCGGCTGACGCCAGCGGGGGCGCGCCGGCACCGGCTGTCGCACATCCTTACCCGCGCGCTGGGCACCGGCCCGTTCGACGTGCCGCCCGACCTGCTGGGGGGAGAGCTGCGCCCCGGCGACCTGCTGATGCTGTGCTCCGATGGGCTGACGGGTATGCTCAGCGACCGGCAGCTGGGACGCATCCTGTCCATCCCCTCCACCCCCGAAGAGCACGTCGAACGGCTGATCCGCGCGGCCAACGCCCGCGGCGGCCGCGACAACATCACCGCCGTCGTCGTGGAGATCCTCCCGGCGACGGACGCCGCGCCGGAGAACGGCTAGCCGCCCCACCCTTGCGGGAACGCTCCTTTTGTTTCTTCTTTACGGGCCGCGCCTCCGGCGGCCGTTCCGGCTTTCTCCCACCCCCTGATCCACGAACTCCGGTGCAACTCACGACCACGTTCCGGCGCTATTTCCCCGTGGTTCTCGCGCTGCTGCTCGCCGCCTGCGGCGACTCGGGAACCGCCACGAACAACCCCACGCCCGGAATCTCCACCCTGGAACCCAACCAGGTAGAGCAGGGCGACACGATATCCACCCTCACGGTGATCGGCACGGACTTCGTCCGCTCCTCCGTGGTGCGGTTCAACGGCAGCGACAGAACGACGAAGTTCGTCAGCAGCACGGAGCTGCACGCCAAGCTCGTGGCCGCCGACCTGGCGAACGCCGGGTCCGCGCAGGTCCTCGTGGTGAACCCCCAACCCGGGGGCGGCTCGTCCAACGTGGCGCAGTTCATCATCAGGATCCGGCAGAACCCGGCCCCCAGCCTCGTGGCGCTTTCGCCCGCGTTCGCCACGGCGGGGGCCTCCCCCACGACGGTGACCATCACCGGCACCGGGTTCGTGCCAGAGTCGCGGGTATACGTGGGCAACAACGAGCGGCCCCGCACGTACGTGTCGCCAACGGAGATGCGGTTTCAGCTCAGCGACACGCTGCTGGCGACCGGCGGCACCCTGGTCGTCCGGGTGGCCAGCCCCGCCCCGGGCGGGGGGGTGTCGCCGCCGCTGAACTTCGAGGTGCGCTTCCCGGTCCCCGTCCTGGCGTCGCTGGGCACCGCCCAGACCACGGCGGGGCAGGCCGGGCTCACCGTTCGCGTGAACGGCACGGGCTTCGCTCCCGGCTCGGTGGTACGGGTCGACGGCGTGGCCGTCGCCACCACGTTCGTGAGTCCGACCGCGCTGGACGCCACCCTGGGGGAAGCCCACCTCCGCGCTGCGGGCACCCTGACGTTCACCGTATTCAACGGCCTCCCGGGCGGCGGCACCTCGGGGCCGCTCGCACTGACGGTGGTCAACGGCGTGCCCGAGGTGACGCTGCTTCCCTCGCGCGGGGCGAGCGCGGGGCGTTCGGGGTTCACCCTCCACGTGCACGGGCGCGGCTTCGTCACCGGCTCGGTGGTCCGCTGGAATGGCGTCGAGGTTCCCACCCAGTACCTGGCCAGCACCCGGCTGGCGGCCACCATCGGCGCCGACGCCGTCGCGTCGCCCGGCACCGCGCAGATCTCGGTGCACACCCCGGCACCGGGAGGCGGCACTTCGGGCACGGTGGCGTTCACGGTGCGCACCGTGGGCGCGGCCACCGTAACCAGCCGCCGGGTGGTGACCGTGACCGCGCGCGACCTGGTGTACAACCCCGGCACCGACCGGCTCTACCTTTCCGTCCGCGGCGGCCCGGCGAGCGGCGCCAACACGGTGAGCGAGTTCAACCCCGCGACGGGGGCGCTGGTCCGTTCCGCGTTCGTCGGCAGCGACCCGGGGCGCATCGTCCGTTCCGATGACGGGCAGTTCCTGTACGTGGGCGTGGACGGGGCCAGCGCGGTGCGGCGGGTGACGCTTGCCACCCTGACGCCGGGGATGCAGTGGCCGCTGGGTGGCGGCGAGGTGGCGGGCGACCTGGAGGTGGCTCCGGGGCGGCCCCAAACCGTCGCGGTGTCGCGCCAGCGCCCGGGGTACAGCCCGCCGCTGAACGGCGTGACCATCTACGACGACGGGCAGGCACGTCCGGAGTCGTCGCCGGGGCACACGGGCGGCAACCGCATCGAGTTCCTGGAATCGGCGTCGGTGCTGTACGGCTACAACAACGCGCACACCGGCTTCGAGTTCTTCACCATGGCAGTGGATGCCGCGGGGGTGCGCCACTCCCACACCACCGGCGGCCTGGTGTCCGGCTTCTACACCGACATCTTCGGCGAAGCGGGCCGCATCTACGGCACCAACGGCGCCGTGGTCGACGCCGAGCGCCGGACGCGCGTGGGGACGATCGGCGGCGGCACCGCGATCACGGTGGATGCCCGGCTCGGCAGGGCGTTCGTGCTGGCCGACGGCGGGATCGTCGTCTACGACCTGAACACCTTCCAGCAGCTGGGAACCGTTCCCGTCTCCGGACCCTCGCTCGACCATCCCGCGCTGCTCGTCAGCCGGCTGGTGCGTGCGGGCGACGACGCCATGGCGTTCCTGGACACGGACGAGCTGTACATCATCCGCAGCCCGCTCTTCGGGCCGTGACGCCGCGGGGCCGGAGCGCCCCCTGATGACGAGAAGGCCGGCTCTCCGCGCGGGGAGCCGGCCTCCGCTCCGTACATCGGGCTGCGCGGGAGCAGCGCGCACCAATCGTAACCGGCAACGAACTTCATCCGCCGGAACGCCTTCATCGTCCTTCCCGTGAGAATCTCCGCACTTTTCGCCCTGGCGCTCTCCGTCGCGCTCGCCGCCCCTGCCGCCGCGCAGCTCCCGGAGCGCCCCCGCCTGCCCCGCGACGCCGACCCCAACGACTGGGAATCGTACTTTGCGCGGGGCGAGGAATCGTTCAACCAGCAGCTGAACACCACGGCGCACGCCTCGTTCTACTGGGCCTCGCGCCTGGACCCCACCCGCGCCGAGCCCATCATGGCCATGTGGGCCACGTTCTTCGCGCAGGATGAACGGCTGCTCATCGCCTACCTGAACGATCATCCCCCCACGCTGCAGCGGCCGGACGTGATCGCGAACGATTCGCTGCAGATGCGGGCGTACGCGCGCAACCCGTTCGTGCACCGCGGCGTCGAGATGGCGCTGTATACCCGGCTCAGAGGGCGGTGGGACGGGCCCAGGGCGGCGTTCGTGGACTACGCGCGCGGCGAGTTTCTGAGGGCGGCGGAGCGGTTCGGAGCCGCCGTACGTTCCAATCCCGGCCGCAACGTGCGATTCCGGCACTACCGCGCGCTCTCGTTCGTGGGCGCCGAGGAGCTGGACAGCGCCGCGGTGGAGATCGAGGCGCTGCTCGAGACGCTGCGGCGGATCGACGCCGTGCGCGTGACGGCGTACGAGAGCAAGGGGATGTGGGAGTACGCGCTGGGCCGCATCTACGAGGCACAGGGCCGTCGCGACGCGGCGCGGGAGGCGTTTCGTCGCGCGGTGGTGGAGGACTTGGCCCTGTACCCGGCGCACGCGGCCCTGGCGCGGCTGGAGGTGCAGGCGCGGAACGTGGAGGAGGCACTGGGCCACGCGGCCACCGCGGTCGAGGCCGCGCCTCACGACCCGGTGATGCACTTCGAGCACGGCAGCGCGCTCGCCGCCGCCGGCCAGCACGAGGCGGCCGCCGCGGCGTTCCGCCGCGCCACGGAGCTGGAGCCGTACTGGGCCGCCCCGTACCTGCGGCTGGGCGCCGCGCACGACGACCTGGGCGCCCGCGACCCGGCCCTGGCCGCGTACCGCGCCTACCTGGAGCGCGCCCCTCGCCGCCAGGCGAACGGCATCGGAGTCGCCGAGCGGCGGATCGCGGAACTCCAGCAGCAGCGCTGACCCCCGCGGCTCGTCCGGCCGCGGCGTGATGCTGTGGTCGATGGAATGCTGCGGCTTGGACCCGCCGAGGGTTGGGTGCGTTTCGACGGGAGCCGGCGCATGCCTCGGCTGCCCTCTCCCCCGGGCCCCTCTCCCGCAAGCGGGAGAGGGGAGAATTCGAACGTGCTTCGACAGGCGCGGGGGCGAGGGCGGCGCAGGAAGATGGGCTGGACGAGCCGGAAGCTCAGGCGGGCGGGGGCGGGTGTGTGGCGGATCCCTCAGTCGCCGCGGAGCTCGGCGCGAGTGCAGGTTCGCCGGGACCGCTCCATCGGGATGACATCGCGCGCCTTTCGGCAGATGCGGTGCGCGTGCAAAGCCCCGGGCGGGACGCGATACCGGCCCGAGCCGGGGCTTTCCGCGTTTCCAGCGGCGGGTTTACCCGCTCAGGGCAGGGAGGCGGCCGCCGTGGGGCCGCCTTCCATCCGCCGCACGCCGGTGGGGGCGGAGAGGGCTTTCAGCGCGGTTCCCAGCCGTCCAAACATCACCTCGATCTCCGCCAGGTTCGTGGCGCCCACGGAAAGGCGCATCCAGCCGGTGTCCTCCTTCATCCCGAACGCCTGGAAGGGCACCACGGCCAGCCCGGCGGCCGCCAGCAGGTACTGGCGGATCTGCTCGTTGGTGGCCAGCACCTCGCCCTCGGGCGTCTGCCAGCCGTGCAGGGCGAACTGCGCGCTCAGGTAGATGGCGCCCATGGGGGTGATGGCGCGCACGGGGAAGCCCGCGGCGCGAAGCCCTTCGATCCCCGCGTACAGGGCGTCGAGGCGCGCCTCTACGCCCTGCTTCATCTCGCGGTGGTAGGCCACGATCTCGTCGGTGGCCCCGATCATCCTGGCGGTCGCCAGCTGCTCGGCGCGCGGGGCCCAGGCGCCCACGTGGGCCAGCACGCTCGCCATCCGCTGCGTGACGTCTACGGGGGCCACCGTCCATCCCACCCGCACGCCCGTGGCCGCGAACGACTTGCTGATGCCGTCCACGAACACCGTGTAGGCGGCCATCGCGGGGCGCAGCGTCACCGGGTTCACGTGCATGGTGTCGCCGAAGGTCAGCATCCAGTACACCTGGTCGTACATCACGTACAGCGGGCGCTCGTCCGGGCCGCGGCGGGCGTTCTCCTCCAGCACCATGTCGCAGATCTCCCCCAGCGCCTCGGGGGTGAACGCGGTGCCGCACGGGTTCAGCGGCGAGTTGAGCGCCAGCAGCCGCGCGCCGCGCACCGCCTCTTCCAGCAGCGCGCGGGTGGGGAGGAAGGCGTCCTCGGCGCGGCAGGTGACGGGCAGCCCGCGCGCGCCGGAGATGTGCACGTAGTGGTTGTTGTTCCACGAGGGCACCGGGTACACCACGACGTCACCCGGATCGACCAGGGTGGAGTAGACGGAAAAGATGCCCGGGCGCGACCCGCCCGTGATCAGCACCGAGTCTACCCCGTACTCCAGCCCCAGCCAGCGTTCGAAGAAGTCGGCGACCGCCTTGCGCAGCGGCATCACCCCGTCGGAGGGCGGGTAGTTCGTTTCGCCCGCGCTCAGCGCCTGGACGATCTCGCGCTCCAGATAGCCGGGAATGCGGAACTCGGCGGGCGAAAAGTCGCCCACCGTCAGGTTGCAGATCGTTTCGCCCTGCGCCACCATGGCGCGGATGTCCCCGGCGATCTTCAGGATCTCGGAGCCCACCAGCCCCGCCGCCATCGCCGAAACGCGTCCGTCCGTCATCGCCCGTGCACTTTGCTGATGGATTGTCTGCGAACCGGCGGCAAATTAGCCAGGGGCGCACCGCCGCGACAGGGCGCCCCGGCGTTCGTCTTGCACGCGGCGCGGGCGGTGGACCGACCTTTTTCGATGATGGAGGATTGTGAAGCTGTGGATCGATGCGGACGCCGCGCCGCGTGACGTAAAGGAGATCGTCTTTCGCGCCGCGAAGCGGCTGGAGATGCAGACGGTGCTGGTGGCCAACCAGCGGATGCCGGTGCCGCCGGGAAACCCGTTCGTCACCGCGGTGCGGGTGGAGGGCGGCCCCGACGTGGCGGACCTGTACATCGTGGAGCAGGCCGCGCCCGGCGACGTGGCGGTCACGGCCGACATTCCGCTCGCGGCCGCGCTGGTGGAAAAGGGAGTCGCGGTGATCGACCCGCGCGGCGACGAGTTCGACGCCGAGAACGTGGGCGAGCGGCTGGCGGTGCGCGACTTCATGGACGGGCTTCGTGGCGCGGGGGTGGAAACCGGCGGCTCGCGCCCGTACGGGCCCAAGGACAAGCAGGCGTTCGCCGGCTCGCTGGACCGCATTCTCACCCGCGCGCTGCGCAGGCGCTGAACGGAAAGCGGCGCCCCGGTCCACCCGGAGCGCCGCTTTCGTCCTGGCCCGCGACGGAGTTAGACGCCGATGCGCCGATGACGCGTGTCGCGCGCGCCCGCGGCCACCCCGGCACCTACGCCGGCCCCGAACAGAAGCGCCGTGCCCCCGCCCACCAGCGGAAGGAGCCCGACCACCGGGATGGCGACGATGAACGCCGCGGCACCCGCGAGGATAGGGGCGAGCGCGTTGTGGACGGCGTCCACGTAGGCCAGCCGGCGCCGCACGAAGCTGCGGCTCTGCAGATATCCGAACACCGTGGCGGCGATGGTTGCGGCGAATGCGATCATTCCGAACATGGGTCGTCTCCTTCGATTTCCGAGGCTCATTCGTTCCGTTCCTTCGGGTGATACGGTGCGGCGCGCAGGAAAGATTCAGGCGCGAGGGAGCCCTGGCCAGCGTCGGGCGTTTCGACTCGGGACGGCGCATTCCCCGGCTGCCCTCTCCCCCCGGCCCCCTCTCCCGCAAGCGGGAGAGGGGGAGAACTTCGCCCGGTCGACCGGGCTGTTTTGCATGCCGCAGCAGCGCTGGCATCCCCGATCTGTCATCCAGAGGCCCATGCGCGCCGCACTCGCCCGCACCCCATCCGTTGCGGGCCGAAGGATCTTGCATGGGGCACGTATTAGCCCGGGCGCGGCAGCGGTCACAGTGCCGAGTCTCGGCCCTCCCGCCGACCCTGCCTCCGCAAACCCGGCAGGGGAGGGGAGCCGTCCAGCGCGCCCGCCACCTGCCCAGCCGAGCCTCCGGCCTGCACGGGCGAATGAATTCGCTGCAACGACCACACGAAGTCCACCTTCGTGGACTGGCTTACCATGGCGCGGGATCGTCCGTGTGGCGCGACCGGAACGTGGCGCAGTCTACGCGCCGTCCAAGCGCACAACATCCTGAAGTGTACCCCCTCTCCCACGCTGTTTGTGGGAGAGGGTGGACGAGCCTAGGCGAGGCCGGGTGAGGGCCCCACGGCAGCCGAGGCCTCGGCTCCGGTGACCGCTGCCGCGCCCGAGGTGGTACGTGTCCGCGGCCAGATCCTTCGGCCCGCACAGGATGACGTGCGGGCTGGTTGGGTGCGCTTGGGCCTCTGGATGACAGATTGCGGACCAGGTTCCCGTGAGGGTTCGCGCGGACGGGTGCGGCTCCCCGCCGTTGCCCGCGTTCCGCTGCCCGGGCATATTCCGCATAGCCTGCGATCGATGCTCCCCCATCCCGCATCCCCGTGGACCCGATGCCCCTCATCCGCCGTCTTCACGCGCTCAACGCCGTAGTCCTGCTCTCGGTGTCCGCGTGTGCCCCCGCCGCGGGGCCCGAACCCGCGCCCGTGCAGCAGCAGGCGCCGGTGCGCGCGGGCACGGTGCGGGAAGATGATGTGCGGCGTGCGCTGTACGACCTGGCCGCGGACAGCATGGAGGGGCGCGGCACCGGCACGCGGGGCGGAATGCGCGCGGCCGTCTACCTCGCCGCGCGGCTGCAGGCGCTGGGCGTGCAGCCCGCGGGGGACTTCGGGTACTTTCAAACGGTGCCCGTGGCCGCGGACGGGCCCGGCGGCCGGCTGCGGCTGGCCACCGCCGACGAGCTGGCGCGCCTGCGCCCCGAGCAGGTGCGGCAGGCATTCAACGTCGTCGCGCGGGTGCCGGGGACGGACCCGTCGCTGGGGGGCGAGGCCGTCATCGTGGGCGCCCACTACGACCACGTGGGCATCGGGCGGGCGGTGGATGGGGACAGCATCTACAACGGCGCGGACGACGATGCCAGCGGCACCGTGGCCGTGCTCGAGGTGGCGCGCGCCCTGGCGAAGGCGCCGCCCCGGCGCACCGTCATCCTCTTCTTCGCCACCGGCGAGGAGGTGGGAATGCTGGGAACGCGGCACTACCTGCGCGAGCCCGTCGTGCCGCTGGACAGCACCGTCGCGGGGCTGTTCGTGGAGATGATCGGCCGGCCGGACTCGCTGGCTGGCGGCCACGGCCGCGGCTGGCTGACGGGGTTCGACCGTTCCACCATGGGCGCACTGCTCTCCGCCGCGGGAGTGCCCATCGTCGTAGATCCCCGGCCCGCGCAAAACTTCTTCGAGCGAAGCGACAACACGCCGTTCGCGCGGATGGGCGTGCCCGCCCACGTGCTGTCGTCGTTCGGCATCCATCGCGACTACCACCAGCCGAGCGACGAGCCCGAGACGCTGGACTACGCCCACATGACGCGCGTGATCGACGCCGCCATCCACGCCGTGCGCACCCTGGCGGATGGCGCGCGTCCCCAGTGGAATCCCGGCGGCCGCCCCGCCGCGCGATGATCGACGTCCAGCAGCTTCGCAAGGTGTACGACGGCCGCGTGGCCGTCGCCGATCTCAGCTTCCAGGTGCGGGGCGGAGAGATCCTGGGCCTCGTGGGGCCGAACGGGGCGGGGAAGACCACGACCCTTCGCGCCATCTGCGGCATCCATCCTCCGACGAGCGGCCACGTCTCCATCGGCGGGTTCCACGTGGAGCGGCAGGCGATGGAAGCCAAGCGCCGCCTGGCCCTGATCCCCGACGAGCCCCACCTGTTCGCCAGCCTGACGGTGTGGGAGCACCTGGACTTCACCGCCCGCGTGTACGGCGTCCGCGACTGGCACCCCGCGGCCGAGCGGCTGCTGGCCGAGCTGGAGCTGGCGGACCGCCGCGACAGCATGGCCGACGAGCTTTCGCGCGGCATGCGGCAGAAGGTGGCCGTCGCCTGCGCGCTCCTTCACGATCCCGCCGCCCTGCTGCTGGACGAGCCGCTGACCGGGCTGGACCCGCGCGGCATCCGCACCCTGTACGACACCCTGCGCAGGCGCGCGGCGGCGGGCGCGGCGGTGGTGCTGTCGTCGCACCTGCTGGGGCAGATCGAGGGATTGTGCACCTCGTTCCTCATCCTGCGGCAGGGGCAGCTGCTCTTCCACGGCTCGCGCGACGAGCTGCGCGAGCGGTACGCGGTCGAGCTGGGGCCGGGCGCTTCCCTGGAAGACATCTTCTTCTACGTTACCGAGGACTACCTGCCCCCGCCCGCGGCGCCGGAATGAACCCTGGCCTCCGGTACCTGGCGCGGGCCGGCTTCCGGGGTGTCCTTCGCCGGACGGGGCGGCGGATGCGCACCGCGCGCGGCTTTCTCACCACCGTGTTCGGCTTTTTGCTGATGACTGCCCTCGTCGGCAGCCAGGTGGTCGCGCTGGTGCTGGACGAGAGCCCCACCTCGCCCGGGGACGCGGCGGCCGGGTTCACCCTGGTGCTGATGGCGCTTCTGGGGTGGGCGGTGGTGAATTCCGAGGCGCCGTTCTTCTGGCCGGCCGAGGTGCAGCACCTGTTTGCCGCCCCGGTGGGCCGGCGCGAGCTGCTGGCGTACCAGCTCGCCAGCCGCGCCTGGCTGCAGCTGCTCTCCGGGCTGTGGGTGGGGACCATCGGAATGCGGAGCGCGCCGTTGCCGGCGGCGGCGCTCTCTACCGCAATCCTGGCGATCACCTTCATCAACGTGGCGGGGCTGCTGGCCGCGCTGGCGAAGATGGCCGTGGCGCAGCGCGCGCCTGGCGCGGTAAAGGCGCTCAAGCCCGCGTTCTACGCCGGCGCGGCGGCGCTCGTCGTTCTGCTGTACCTCCGCGCCCGCGCCGTGGGCCTGGGCGACGCCATGGGCGAAGTGCTGGCGTCGGCGCCGCTGCGGGCGTTGTCGCTGCCGCTGCAGCCGTTCGCCCGCGCGTTCGCGGCGGAAGGGCTGGTGGAGCTGGTCCTCTGGTCCGCCGCCTCTATGGGCGTGATCGCCGTCACCTTCAGCGCGGCGGCGCTGCTGCCGGTGGATTTTCGCGAGGCTTCGCTTTCGCTCAGCGCGCGCAAGGTGGCGCAGTGGCAGCGGGTGCGCGGTCGCGGGGGACGGGTCACCCACCGCCGCATCCCCGTGCCCTCGTTCGGGTTCCTGGGCACCGCGGCACCCCTGGCGCGCCGGCACGTGTACGAGCTGGGCCGCGCGCCCCGGCCGCTGCTGGGACTGGCGTTCTCCGCCGGGCTGGCGTTCTTTTACAGCATCGTCCTGCCGTGGACGAGCGACTACGCGTCCACCCCGCGTCCGCTGGGGGTCGCCCTGGTGGTGATGGTGGCCGTGTTCGCCATGTTTGGAAGCGGCTCGCTGAACCTGGACTTCCGCCGCGACGCCGAGCGCATCCCTTTCCTGCGCTCGCTGCCGCTGCGGCCGGGGGCGGTGGCCGTCGCGCAGGTGTTCACCCCCGCGGCGATCCTGACGCTGGCCAGCCTGCTCCTGCTGGTGGGCACGGCAATCTCGGTGCGGTGGCACGTCCGCCCGATGATGCTGATCCTGGCCATGCTGCTGGCAGGGCCCATCTCGTGGATTTGCGTGGGGCTGGAGAACTGGCTCTTCCTGCTGTTCCCCACCCGGGTGACGCCGGCCGGCACGGAGCAGAACTCGTTTTCGGGACGCCTGTTCCTGAAGATGCTCAGCAAGTTCATGCTGCTGACAGTCGTCGTGGGCGCGGCGCTGCTCGCGGCGGTGCCCGGACGGATGCTGGCGGGCCGCGCGGGCGGCGTATCCGCCTCGGTGCTGGTGGTTCTGGCGGCCTGCTGGGTTACCACCTGGATGGTGGCCCGCGCGTTCCACGGCTTCGACCTGGCCGTCGACAACCCCGACTGAGGTTTTCGCATGCGTGCTCATCCATCCCTCCCCGTGCTCCTCGCCATCGCCCTCGCGGCCTGCGGCGGCTCCGGCGACGACGCGAAGCCGGTGGAATCCACCGTCCGGGTACAGGTGATTCCCGCGCCGGCCGCGCCGGGGAGCGGCGAGCCCAACCTGAGCGTGGCGCCGGACGGGCGCGTGTACATGTCGTGGATCGAGCCGGGCCCCGACAGCACGCACGCCCTGCGCTTCTCCGTGCTGGAGGGCGGCGGCTGGTCCACGCCGCGCACCATCGCGCAGGGCAGGGACTGGTTCGTCAACTGGGCGGACTTCCCCTCGCTGGCGCCGCTGCCCGGCGGGCGGATGGCGGCGCACTGGCTGCAGAAGAGCGGCAGCGGCAAGTACGCCTACGACGTGCGCGTGGCCGTCTCCGGCGACGGCGGGGCCACGTGGAGCCAGGGACTCGTGCCCCACCGCGACGCCACGGCCAGCGAGCACGGGTTCGTGTCGATGTGGCAGCAGGGCGATTCCGTCGGGATGGTGTGGCTGGACGGCCGCAAGTACGGCGCGTCGGCTAAGGAGCACGCGCCGGGGAACGAGATGACGCTGCAGTACACCACCATTGCGCACGACGGGCGGGCCGCGCCGGAGCGGGAGATCGACGGTCGCGTCTGCGACTGCTGCCAGACGGGCGCGACGATGACGTCCAGCGGTCCCCTGGTGGTGTACCGCGACCGCTCGCCGGGCGAAATCCGCGACATCTACTACACGCGGATGGTCAACGGCGCGTGGACGGAGGGACGGCCCGTGCACGCCGACGGGTGGAAGATCGACGCCTGCCCCGTCAACGGCCCGCAGGCGGCGGCGGACGGTAACCGCGTCGCCGTGGCCTGGTACACCGCGGCGCGCGACAGCCAGCAGGTGAAGGTGGCCTTCTCCGGCGACGCGGGCGCCACCTTCGGCCCGCCGGTGCGCGTGGACGGCGGCAACCCCGAGGGCCGCGTGGACGTGCTGATGCTGGACGGCGGGGCCGCGCTGGTGAGCTGGATGGAGCGCGCGGCGGGGAAGGGCGTCGAGGTGCGGGTGCGGCGGGTGGGGGCGGATGGCAAGCTGGGTGCGCCGCGGACGGTCACCGCGTCGAGCGCCACGCGGTCCAGCGGATTTCCGCGCATAGTGCGTGCGGGGAACGAGCTGGTGATGGCGTGGACGGCCGCGGGCGAGCCGTCCACCGTGAACGCGGCGCGCATGCCGCTCCCCGTGGATTGAGGGACGTGATGCGGATGATGAAGGTGCTGTCCGCGGCCGTCGTGCTCCTGACGGCCTGCGGCGACGCGCCGGCGGGGGCGGTGGCGGTGGGCAAGCCGGTTCCGCCGTACGTGGCGCAGGTGCTGGATGGCGACCGCACGTCGCTCGCGGACCTGCAAGGCCGGCCCGTGCTGCTGAACGTGTGGGCCACCTGGTGCGGCCCCTGCCAGCAGGAGATCCCCGCGCTGGAGGCGCTGCACCGCGAGTACGGCCCCAAGGGGCTGCGCGTCGTCGGCGTCAGCATCGACCAGGCGAGCGAGCAGCAGGCCGTCCGCGAGTTCATGCAGGAGTACGGCGTGTCGTTCGACGTATGGCTGGACCCCAGCGGCGACGTCACCAGCCAGTTCAGCATGGTCGGCGTGCCCAACACCTTTCTGATCGGCAGCGACGGAACGCTGCTGTGGAAGAAGGTGGGCCCGGTTCACGCCACGGACGAGGAATTGCGCGGGCTGATCGAGAAGTCGCTCGCCGCCACCTGAATGCGAACCATCACCGACGAACGGGGCCGCGCGTGGGACGTGGCGATCGGCCGCGGGTCGTACGGCACGGCCCTGCTGATGTTCTCGCTGCGGACGGACAACGAGAACCGCACCTCGCTGCTGGCCTCCGAAACGGTCCGCGACGCAGAGCGCGAACTGGCAGCCCTGAGCGACGAAGCCCTCCGCCAGCACCTCGCCGACTCCCAGCCCTGGGAAGGCTGACGGTACGTGGATCGGGCGAGGCTCGCGCGCGATGTCATCCCGATGGAGCGGCCAAGGCCAACCTGCCCGCACACCGAAGACGGCAGCGACTGAGGGATCCGCCACACACCCCGGCCGCGCCCCACCGCCGCGGCCACACCGAATCCGTTCCTCCTCATCTCACGGAAGGCACCCGATGGACCCGCTGAAAACCCGCACCTGCGAGCCGTGCCGCAAGGGCGCGCCCACCGTTACCGCCGACGAGATCGCCGAACTCCACCCGCAGATCCCCGAGTGGACCATCGTGGAGCCCGGCGGAATCCCGCGGCTGGAGCGCGTGTTCACCTTCCCCGACTTCGCGAGCGCGCTGGAGTTCACCAATCGTGTAGGCGCCATCGCGGAGGACGAAGACCATCATCCCGCGCTGTTGACGGAGTGGGGGCGCGTCACCGTCGGATGGTGGACGCACAAGATCCGGGGCCTGCATCGCAACGACTTCGTCATGGCCGCGAAGACGGACGAGGCGTTCGGATCGTCCCCCGCTCCGGGCGCGGGATGAATGAATCCGCGGCAAAGGCACTTGGTGGTCGTCGCGCTCGGCATTGCGGCGATGGCGTGTACCCGCAGTCAAGCGGCTGAGCCGCGGCCTGAACCCGAGCCGCCGGTCCGTGCACAGGCGGATTCTGTTCTCCGGTTGCCTGTGAACCCGTACACGAGGCATGAACTGCGCGTCTGCGTGCTGCAAAACGGGAACCTGCGAGAGGTAGAAGTCCGCTACAACACGCGCACGGGCGACACGACGGTGAACGGCCGGCCCTACGCCGAGGTGTTTCCGCCCGACGCGCCCGGGTACGCGGCATCCGCCCCGTGGATGATCCTGAACGAGCCCATCCCCTTCCGCGGGTACCGGTACATCAAGTACGGCCGGCCGCGCGTGTTCGGCGTATGGGAGGTGGAGCGTGCGGGCGAGTACCAGGGAACGCCGCTGTTCACCGAAGCGGGAACGGGAGATCGCCTTCCCGCACTCCTCCTGGTCCCGGTGCGTCCCGGGTGCGAGTTCCAGACGTATCAGACCTCGTTCGAAGGCAACGCCGTTCGTGGCTGAACACGAGAGGGGACGGTGGCCCACGTTGACTCGGCGCCGAGGCGCTGACCTCACCGCTCTGCGTTCGGCAGCGAGCCGAGGCTTGGACCACGTCCATCCACCGATTACCCACTGCATCCCAGGAGACTTCATGCGAGCAGTCGTAATGCTTCTCATGTGCTTGCTGTTGCCGTCGGTCCAGACGGCAAAGGCACAGGACCTCGGCACGTCACCTGTCACGCCCCCTCTCGCGGCCTTGGCCACGCTTCCAGGTGCGGCCATCGTGTCCGCGGACCCGTCCGTTTCGTTCGCTCCAGCAAAGCGGGACGAAGAACGTCGGGATCACGGGAAGGGAGCGCTCACAGGTTTTGCTATCGGAGCACTGGTCGGCGGGGTCGGCTTCGCCGGGATGAACTACGCGTTCACGACGAGCGGCCCCCGTGACGAGTACACCGTGCTTTCCTTGTTCCTGGGTGGTGCGGTTGGGGGCGCTGCGGGTGCGATCGTCGGCGGCATCATCGGAATGCCCGAGCGGGAGGAGCCCCGGCGAGAGCAGGTCCGGCTTCACCTTTCCCCGGACCTGTCCCGCGGGGGCATGGCCGCCGTGTCGGTGTCTTTCTGACCCAGTGATTCGCACCCCCGAAGCGTACGACTAGAACGAAGGAGGGGACGGCCCCATTGCCGTCCCCTCCGCTCAAGAAGCACTGCCTTACCTCGTACTCCCGCACTATTCCCTCGGCGGGGCCGCGTCCCGCAGCCTTCGATGGTGCTCCTGCCGCGCGCGCGCGGTGCGAGCCTCGTCCAGTCGGTTGAGGCGGGTGAGCAGGCGGATCAGCCGCTCGTAATCCACCCCCAGCACGCGGTGGTTGGGGTTGGGCTTCGCCTCCTCGGCGCGGATGCCAGCCATCAGCGCGTCCGCCGATTCCCACTCGCGCCCGCCCTGCAGCAGCGCGTCGGCCAGGGCCATGTGATATCGCACCTCGCCAGGATCCAGCTCCGCCGCGCGCCGGTACGCCTCCGACGCCTCGCCCCAGCGCGCCTGGCGGCCAAGGACAACGCCCTCTTCCCACGACATCAGGGCGCGAGACGCCATTTCGGCGTTGTCTTCCACCGGCGCGGCGGGGATGAAGATGGTGGGGCGCGGCGCTGGCGGCTGCCGCGGTGTGCAGGCGGCGGCGAGGGCGATCAGCGGAACGAGAAGAACGGTGCGTACCTGCATGGCGATTCCCGCGATGGACTGCTGTTCCTGGCGACCGGCAACACTACCGAGGGCCGTCGTACCCCGTCAATCGCCGGGAGTGGCGGAGGGCTCGTCGGCACCGCGGCTGCGCAGGTGCTCCATGGCGGCGGCGTGCCCCTTCTCCTCGGCGAAGTCGATGGCGGTGCGTCCGTCGTCCGTGGCGGCGTTGACGTCGGCGTCGGCGTCCAGCAGCACGTCGATCAGGTCGATGGCCCCGCGCTGCGCCGCCGAGTGCAGCGCCACGAATCCCCCGTGCTGGCGTGCGTTGGGATCCGCGCCGGCATCCAGGAGCAGGCGGACGCCTTCCAGCGGCAGCGGTCCGGCGAGCGCGGCGTGCAGCGGCGTGTTGCTCATTCCGTTGCGGGAGATGGCGTGCGGATCGGCGCCGTGCTCCAGCAGCAGGCGCAGCAGCGGCAGGTGGCCGAAGAAGCCCGCGTAGTGCAGCACCGTCCACCCGTCGTGCGTGTAGCGGGTCAGCAGCCCCTCGTCTTCATCCAGCAGCGCCTGCACGCGTGCCACGTCGCCCATGGCCGCGGCTTCGAACCCGTCCGGCTGGCGGCCGTGTGCCACCAGCATCTCGGCCAGGTCTCGCCGCCCGTGGTACAGCGCCATCAGCAACGGGCTTTCTCCATCGTCTCCGCGAGCGTGTGCCGCGTGACCGTCCCCCTGGAGCAGGGCGCGGAGCGCCTCCGCATCACCCGCCTTCACCACCTCCGCCAGCTGCGCAAAGCTCATGGTGTCCGCTCCCGTCCGTGGTTGATCGACAGAACTTGCTTCGTTAGCCTTCCTAAGCATATTGTGATGCATGGACGCGACGAGCGCAAGAGACACGGACGGGCGGGTGGAGCAGCTGGCGGACCGGCTGCACTCGGCGAGCATTCACCTGCTGCGCCGCCTTCGCCGCGAGGACGACGGGTCGGGGCTGTCGGCGCCGCACCTGTCGGCGCTCTCAGTGCTGGTGTTCGGCGGGCCGATGTCGCTGGGGGAGCTGGCGTCCGCGGAGCAGGTTCGTCCGCCGTCGATGACGCGCATCGTGCGCAACCTGGAGGCGCACGGACTGCTGACGCGCGAGCCGCACCCCGACGACGGCCGCGCGATCGTGCTGCGAGCCACGGACGAGGGGCGGCGGATTCTGCACGAGGGCCGCGCCCGGCGCGTGCACTCCCTGGCCGAGCGCCTGCGCGCTTTGAACCCTGCCGAGATCGACTGCCTGGAGCGCGCCGCGGAGCTGATTGGCCGGGTGGTGCGGTGACCCGCGCGTCGGCCGACGATCTGTGACTCGCCCAAGATTCTGTTATCCAGAGGCCCGAGCGCACCGAGCCAGCCCGGACGAAAGACCACGCCTCGCCGGGCGAATGAATTCGCTGCAACAACCACACGAAGTCCGCCTTCGCGGACTGGCTGGCCTTCGCGCGAGTTGCATTCTGGTGCGCGCCTAGCGTCTGTCATCCAGAGGCCCGAGCGCACCAAACCTGCCCTTACGCCGCCACCATGCGGGCCGAAGGATCTAGCCTGAACCACGAACCAGCCTGGGCGCGGCAGCGGCACGAAGCCCTGAGCCGCGGCCCATGGTCGGATCGCCCCCGAGCTGTGCTGGGGCGACTGAAGTCGCGGCAACAAGGGCCCAAAGTCCGCCTTCGCGGACTTCCTCACTCGGTCGCGCTGACACGCGTCCACTCTCTTGGATGTGCGCCGTACCTGCCGAAGCGCGATCGAATTCTCCCCTCTCCCGCTTGCGGGAGAGGGGCCGGGGGAGAGGGCAGCCGGGGAATGCGCCGGCCCGCTTCGAATCGCCCTAAGGTCGCGGCCTCTGCACGGGTGCCCGCTGCCGCGCCCGGGCGGGGAAGTGCCCCAGGCTAGATCCCTCGCCCCGCGAGGCATGTTGTACGGGCTGGTCCGGTGCGCCTGGGGCTCAGGATGACAGGGTTGTGCGAAGAGGCCGGTCCGACGCACGGCACTGGCTCCCTTCCCCCGCGCAGTTTGCGGGGGAAGGGCTGGGGATGGGGGGCCTCGCGGTCTGCACCGGGTCCAGTCGAACCCCGATCGAAGTTCCCCCCTCTCCGCACGCAGTTTGTGCGGGGAGGGGCCGGGGGAGGGGCACCCGAACGGCTGTCGAGTGTATGTCCACCGACCGGCGGCAGCGCCGGGGTTCGGGAAAAAGGGAACGAAGAACGCCGCCCCGGGAGGGCGGCGTTGCATGGGTCACACGGTCGGCGGCTCTGGTTTGGCCGGGGCGCGAAGCCTGCGAGATTCAGGCGTGCCCGTGACGGAAAAGGTGGCCGTCAGCGGCCCCCGTCGCGGAACACGTTCTCGAAGCGGCGGCCCGGCGCCGGGGGAACGCCCGGCGAATCGTAGCGCGCAAGCACGCGGTTGGTGACCGTCGCCGAGATGTGCTCGTCCATGGGAAGCATCTCGTGGTACAGCTCGAGCCCACGGTCCACGTCCACCTCGGTGCCCAGAAGCGCCATGAGCTCCAGCACGTTGGCCACGTGCGTCTCCACGATCGCCTCTTCCGCCCGCGCGGCGGCGATCAGCAGCTTGCGCTTGGCCTCGTTGCTCAGGCGGCGGCGCCGCAGCCAGTCGAACATCGTCCCCCGTTGTCGATCCGTAGCGGTTGTGCAGCGGCATCAATCTGACCGGCGGCCCCCACACCCGCAAGGCCGCGCAAGGGCTTGGATGCCGGGGCTGTTCCAGTGTATATTTGTCCGGGCGATCCCGCCCGCCGTTCCCCACGGCCCGCTCCGGGTCCGTGCCCCATTTCCCGCCTGATGGATTGACCAGGGCAAAGGCTGAATGGGAACCTCATATCTCAGCTCCGAAGAGTACGACGAGCTGGCGCACAAGCACTACGACGCCGGCGACTACGACGAGGCGCTGGGCGTGCTTCGCGAGGGCATTGCGCAGTATCCCGACTCCGTGCTCCTGCACGTGGGGCTGGGCTACACGCGCATTGCCCGCGAAGAGTACGCATGGGCGCGGCAGTGCTTCGAATCGGCCCTGGAGCTGGACTCGGAGTACGAGGACGCCTGGGTGGGGCTGGGCGAAACCCTGCTGAAGTTCGGCCGGGTGGAGGAAGCGCTCAGCTGCTTCGGGCAGATCGACGAGATGGGGTTGGGCGACGACCTGGAGCTGGGCCTTACCGTGGGCCGGGCGCTCTATCGTGAGGGGCTGTTCACCGACGCCCGGGCGCGCTTCGCCGCGCTGTCGACGACGCACGCCGACAATGCCGAGCTGGCGGCGGCGCGCGGCTACACGCTTCACGCGCTGGGCGACGACCTGGGCGCCCGCCGCGAGCTGCGCCGGGCGACGCGGCTGGACGCGGACCTTCACGAGGCGCGCATCTACCTGTCGCACCTGCTTCACGACCGCGGCGACCTGCGCGGCGCGCTCACCGAGCTGGAGCAGGTGCCCCCGGCCGAGCACTGGGACACGCTCTCCGTGTGGCGCTACGTGGAGCTGAAGATGCAGCTGGACGGCGTGGCCGAGGGCGACCCCTGGTTCGCGCCGTGGAAGGAGCGCCTGGCCGAGTTCGACGCCGAGCCCGACGACATCGACCACCTGCTGGCCGAGGTGGAAGCCTCGTTCGAGGGCGCGGTCGACGAGCAGGCGCAGGCCGCGCTGGAGCTGTCGGCCCAGATGGACTTCATGATGAAGATCCTGGGCCCGCCCTCGCCCGACGCCGCGCTGCCGTCCATGCACCGCGTGCGCACGGCCGAGGGCTCCATCTTCCAGGGCAGCTGGGACGAGATCGTCCGGGGGATGCGCGATTCGTGCGGCGAGCCGCAGATGCCGCTGGGCGCCTTCATGCGGCGCGCGGCGCGGCAGATCCGCGAGCGCACCGGCCGCGACGTTCCCGTCCACAGCGCCGAGGCCTTTCTCAAGGCGGGCGCGCGGATGGGCCTGCTGCGCATCGAGGAGTGACCGGCTTGCCCCTCACCCTCCCGCTCCGCCGCCCGTGACCTTCGGCCCCGAGAGCACGCTTCGCCCGCTGCGCCAGCGCGCCTCCGACCTGGACGCGCTGCGCACGGGCGCCAGCGCGCCCGGGGCCATCGTGCGTGTGGCCCACGCGGCCGACACCACGCTGCGCCGCATGCTGCGCGACGACACCACCGCCCCGGTGGAGCTGCGACTGCGCGCGCTTTCCGAGGACGACCTTTCCACCCCCGACCTTCTGGCCGAGCTGCGGCGCCGCAACCGCGTGCCCATGGAGCTGGCGGCGGCGTTCCACGAGCTTCACGGCGCCGCCGAGCGCATCGGCCGCGGGGCGGATGCGCTGCCCCGCGACGCCGAGCTGGCGCTGTCCGTCGCGGGCGGAATCGAGTCGCACGTCCTGGCGCTCCCGCCGGCGCACCTGGAAGACCCCGCGCTCCCTGACGACGACGAGCCGCTGGTGCGCGACGACGAGGCGCCCGTGCACGCCGTGCCCGCCGAGGCGCGCCGCCGCTTTCCCTGGCAGGCGCTGCTGGCGCTCGGCGTGCTGGGCCTCCTGCTCGTCGCCGCGGTCCGCATGCGCGGGGGCGAAGACGATGGTGCACTGCAGCGGGGCGAGCAGGCGTTCCTGGCCGGCCGCGTGACCGAGGCCGAACGGGAGTTCCGCGCCCATGCCGGCGAGCATCCGCGCGACGCTCTGGCCCGCGTGTACCTGGCCCGCATTTACCGCGAAGCGGGTCGCCCGGCGGACGCGCGGCGCGAGCTGCAGGCGGGGCTGGACGCCAATCCCGAGCACGCAGAGCTTCACGCGGAGCTGGGATACCTGCTGCTGGACGCGCGCCGCGCCCCCGAGGCGGTGGAGCGTTTTCGCGTGGCCCTGCGGCACGACCGCGAGTCGCTCCGCGCGTGGGGCGGCCTGGTGCGCGCGCTTCGCGAGTCGGGCCGCGCCGCCGAGGCCGACCAGGAGCTGCGCCGCGCCCCCGCCGAGCTGCGCACGCTGATGCGCTCGGCCCCGCGCGAGCCGGCGCCGGCCCAACCCTGACGCGCGGAAGCCCAGCGCTTCCGCACTCACGCACCTCCGCACTCACGCACCCTCAGTGGACGCACTCGACCGGCTGTACCGGCGCATCGCCACGGCGCTTGCGCGCGACCCCGGGCGGGCGCTGACCATCGGCGACCTGTACCAGGAGGTGGTGCCGTACCGGCTGATCCGCTCGGAGCTGGGCTTCGCGGAGCTGGCGGAGTACGAGCACGCCCTGCTGCGCCTCCTTTCGGGTGAGCGCGAGTACCTGGAAACGGACCGCGCGGAGGTGATGGACGAGTTCCGGCGCGAGCTGCAGGCGCCCAACCCCATCCTGGGCATCTACCGCGACTACGCCGAGGTGGGCGTGCAGCCCAACCCCTTCGCGCAGCCGCCGCAGCCCGATCCTACCGCGCCGCCGGTGGTCGCCTCCGCCCCGGCGTCCGCCGCGCCGCGGACCGCATCCGCGCCCGCCGTGGAGAAGCCGGCAGACGCCGCGCCCCCCGCCGATCCTCCCCGCCCGCGTCCCAAGCCGTGCCCGGCGTGCCGCTCGCCCCTGCCGGTGGAGCGGCAGGCGCGCTTCTGCCCCTTCTGCGGCAAGGTGCTGGTGCCCGTGCCCTGCGCGGACTGCAGCGCCATGCTGGAGCCCGAGTGGGGCTTCTGCGCCACCTGCGGCGCGCCGCGTACGGCGGGCGCGGGAAGCCCGCCTCCGTCACGCCCGGAACAACGCTTGCGGTAGCGAACGCCCATCAGCGGCCCCGCCCGGGACATTTCGGTTCGGCGGCGGTCCGGTCATGACGTTTCGGACGGAGCCGATGCGGAAGCAGTGGACATGGATGGCGGCGGCGCTGGTGCTGGCCGCCGTTTCGGGATGCGACAGGGAAGCGCGGCGCGCGGGCGGCCGCGAGGCAGCCAAGGGCGGGCCCGCGGACGTGGCGCCGGGAGATTCCGGCCCTCCGCCCGGGCAGCTGCCGCAGGGCGTCACCCCCGTGCAGGGCGGCCAGGGCCGCGGGCTGTACCGCTCGGCCTGCGTGATGTGCCATGGCGAGGCGGGGCAGGGAACGCAGCTGGGGCCCTCCCTGGTGGACGACCAGTGGAGCCAGGGCACCGGCGCGTACGAGGAGATCATCCGCGTGGTGACCGAAGGCGCCCCGGCCACGGAGCAGTTCGGTGTGCCGATGCCGCCCAAGGGCAACGGCAAGTTCACCGACGAGCAGATCCGCGCCGTCTCGGCATACGCGTTCTCGCTGGCCCGGCGCGGCACGTAGCGCGCAGACCCATTGCAGAGGACGAGGCCCCGCACTTCGAAATCGAGGTGCGGGGCCGATGATTTCGCGGTAGCCGCCCCCCTCGGCTCGTCAGCCGCAGAACGAGGCCGCCGTCTTCGCCAGGATCTCCGCCGTCTGCCGTACCGACTCCAGGTCCACCCACTCTTCGGTGGCGTGGGCACCGGCGCCGGTGGGGCCCAGGACCACAGCGTCGATCCCCGCATCTCCCATCAGCGCGGCGTCCATCCAGTACGGCGCGCCCGTCCGCACCGGAGCGTGGCCCAGGACCGCCACCGACGCGGACTCCACGGCGGCGGCGATGGGGGAGTCGTCACGCGCCGCCCACGGTCCGCGGGTGAGCAGGGGGCGCACCGTCGCCTGGAACGCGGGGTCGGCGGCCGCCAACTCGTCGAGGATGGCTTGCACCTCGCCCACGACCTGCGCCTCCGTCTCACCGGGGACGGTGCGCCGCTCGATCTGCAGCACACAGCGAGCGGCGTACGTGCTGAGCCCGGTGCCGCCGTGCAGCGTGGCGGCGTGCATCGAGGGCGGGCCTACGACTGGGTGCGGCGGCGCGGCGACCAGGCGCTCTCCCAGCGCTTCCAGCCGCGCGAGAACGCGGCCCATGCGCAGGTTGGCGTCGATCCCCTCGCGGAACGCGCTGCCGTGCGCCGCGCGCCCGATCACCTCCACCTCCAGCCAGCAGAACCCCCGGTGCCCCACCACCATCGCCAGCTCGGTGGGCTCGGTGAGCACCGCCGCGTCGGCCGTGTGGTGGCGCAGCACCTGGGCCATCCCCGTGCTGGCCTCCTCCTCGTCGGCCACGGACGCGATCAGCAGGTCGCCGGACAGCGGCACGCCCGTTCGGGTGATCGCCTGCACCGCGGCGAGGCACGCGGCCAGCCCGCACTTCATGTCGTAGGCCCCGCGGCCGTACATCCGCCCGTCGCGCACCTCGGCGCTCCACGGGTCGGGCATCCCCTCGATGCCCACCGTGTCGTGGTGCGCGTACAGCATCAGCGAGCGCCCGCCGCGGCTGCCCCGCAGCCGCCCGACGACGCTCACCCGTCCCGGCGCGGCCTCGTGCGAATGGACCTCCATCCCCAGCGTCTCCATCCGCCGGGCGACGTAGGCCGCCACCAGGCGCTCATCCGTCGTGCCGCCGCTGAAGGCCGGGTTGATGGAGTTGATGCGCACCAGCTCCGCCAGCGTGCGCACCATGTCGTCGTTGTCGATCGTCATCCGCGTCTCCGGGAATGAAATGAAATCAGGTGGGCTGGAAGGCATCGTGTCCCTTCCGATGAATGTTGTATTGGCAGGCAAGCTGACGCACATTGCGGACACGGGTTTTCCGCCGGTACAGGGAGTCGGCGTGAACGCGCCCCAACCGACCGGGGTGTCAGGTGGATCCCCCGGTCCGCAATCATCCACACGCCTTCCAGAGTAGGTCAACCTTCCGCAGGAGACAACATGCGCGCATCAATCACAAAATCAATGATAGGGCTGCTTCGTCTGGTGCCAGTCATTGCAGTTCTGCAAGGATGCATGGACATCGCGGCGGTTCCAGAGGACCGTCAGGCTTCCGCGGAACACAGTATGGCTTCTTCCGGCCGGAGCACCGCCATCCCATCCCGAAGTTCCGACACGGGCTCCAGGTTCAGCCAGATGGCGGATGACAGTCTCTGGGTGCTCATCGCTCGAGGTGACGGACGAGCGGTCGTCGGCTTGAAAACACCCGGGCAGGCGCGCGGAGTGTACATGAGCGACATCCTGATCGGCGATTCCGATATCCAGGCGGCGACGCGCGTGCTACAGCGCATCCCGGGGCTGGAGATCCTGCATCGCGATACGCTGCTCCCAATCGTGATCGTCCAGGTTCCCGACGCGCAAACACTGGCCCGGATTCGGCAGCTCCCTTTCGTCGACTATGTCAATCCTGATCTGATTCCCGGATTTACATTCGCCGAGCCACCCGGTTGCTCCGAGAACTTGTGGTCCGGCAATGAAATATATTCTCCGTCCGGAGATATCGTGCCTGCCGTATACAGCTCACTCGGTGTGAATAACGCCTGGACCCGCAGCAATGGTGAAAACATCACGATTGGACTCGTAGATACCGGGGTCTTCTACAACAGCCAGCAGATTACGCTTCCCGAATTCAAGGGCGGTGCCAGCGCGTCGCGGTCGGTGAGCTACCTGAATACGGCGAGTTTCACCAGTCCTTGGGCGGTGTGTTCCCACGGAACGCGAATGTCGGGCATCATGGCCGCCCCTCGAGACGGGCAGGGGCCAATCGGCGTTGCGTGGGGTGCCAATCTCGTGAGTGTGCGACACAACGACGATGTAGTTGTCGGTGCATTCGGGGGTGACGCCCAGCAAGGAATCCGTATGGCAGCCCAGGCGAGCCACATTGTCGCCATGGCTTGGGGAACTACCGATTTTCTGGACTATGTGGCGGACGAAATCCGGTATTGGGCGAATGAGCCGACGCAGCCTCGGCTGTTTATCGCGGCAGCGGGGACCCAGAGCTCGTGCGCGACCATCAAGTACTCCTGGGTGGATGTGACGCCGCCACCGACACTTTTCCCTGCACTGATGAACGAGGTGGTTGCCGTGACGGCCATCGACCAGAACGGGAAGCTGGCGTGTGACGTTCATGGCGGACCGGAGGTCGATCTCGCCGCTTACTACGGGTATCCAACGGCGGGGCAGAACAGCACGGTCCTCTACATGCGCGGCAGTTCGAGTGCTACTGCGGTAGTTGCGGGTATGGCAGCACTGGTTTGGTCGCACTACGGTGGTGGAGCGGCGCATACCCGCCAGAGACTGTACGAAACCGCAGCCGGCTACCCCAATCGCGCCAAATACATTGGATTCGGCGCGGTGAACGCGATGAGAGCACTAGGCGGGATGGAGCGGGCAGACATCAATGGCTGCACCAGCAGTACCTGCACGTTCCGATATACGATCGAATCGTGCCGCACAGAGCATTTCTCCGTGTATCCGGTGGGCGGTGATGGGCCCTACAGTTATCAGTGGAGCACCGGAAGTACCACCAACTCGACAACGCTGACGCTCTGTCCGACCCCTGGGCAGGTTGCGCACCACTCCCTGGCAGTCAGCGTGTGGGATGCCGATCGGCTGGGCGCAACCGCAGCGTATCGACACGTGGATATCGAAGTTCACGACGCATGGGCTCCTTGCCCCACATGCATACAGTAGCCATTTCCGACGGCGCACACATGTCGCCGGTCGAATGGTCACGCGTCTCCCGAAATCCAGTCCAGGACGAAACGAGCGGGACGGCACCGGCCGCCCCGCTCGGAATCTACCTCGCACCGCGTGGATCCGTCAGAAGCTGTAGACGAAGTTCACGAGCGGAAGGAAGCAGAGGCCTTCGCACTCGGCGCCGAAGTTGGTGAAGAGTCCGAAGTCTGCCGAGAGGCGCTCGCCGAAGAACCGCACACCGCCCGAACCAATCACCCCAGACTCGCCCGGCGCGAAGTAGTTCTCGGTGATCAGCTTCGTGTTGCTGCCGATGCGCATTTCACCGCCCGCCATCACTACGGGCTGGCTGCCGAAGTCACCATTGCTGAACCCGACCCCGACGCCGAGGCTGGCGGCATGGTCGCGATCACCCAAGGTCCCCACGCCGTAGACGACTCCGGCCGTCTCGTCACCGGTGCTGCCGGCCAGCACGCCTGCCGCGACCGCCATCTTGTCGGTTTCGACGAGGGTGAACTTGGGTGCGATGTAGAAGATCTCGCCCATCGCGCCGGGGATGATCGGAGTGCCCGCCGAAATGCTGAACTGGTCGGTGACCCCGTAGGTGACGAAGGGCAGGACCACCTCGTACACGCCCAGGTAGCCCCGGCCCCTGCCGACGGCGCGTCCCGTGGGGCCAAAGAACAGGCGCGTGGCGTTCGGATCCTCCCGCCACACGCGGCCCTGCACCACCCTGCCGCGGGTGGGCTGCATCGACGCGATCTGCGCGCGTTCCACCGTCACCATGGCGCCCGACTGCGTCCGGATCACCACCCGGTCGCTGGTGCTCTCGATGACCCGGCCATACAGCACTGAGCCGTCCGTAAGGCGCACCTCGAACAGGGTGTCCTGCGCCACGGCCACGGTGTCGGTGCCCTGGGCGGCGGCGCGGTCCGGCAGGGTGGCTCCCGCGGCGAGGGCCAGGGCGAGCGCGAACAGGGGACGGGTAAATCGAAAGATCGATCGGATCATCGGCTTGGACGGGGGAATCGGAGAGTCAGGTCGGCGGACGCGCCGGAGAGGCGGCGTGAAGTGTAGCGGTCCCGCCGCGGGCATGCAAACGTTTGTACGGGCGGATTTCGGACGGGGCGCGATGAGGTTAGATTCGTGCTTCGATTGCAACCGACCGGCAGCAAACAACATGCAGATCTTCCGCCGCAGACCGACGGTGATGGTGAACGTGGGGGGCGTGCCCGTGGGCAGCGCCGCCCCCGTGGTCGTGCAGTCCATGACCAACACCGACACCGCCGACATCGAGGGTACCGTCCGCCAGGTGGCCGCCCTGTGGCGCGCGGGCAGCCAGATCGTCCGCGTGACGGTGAACAACGAAGAGGCCGCGCGTGCGGTGCCGCACGTGGTGGAGTTCCTGCGCGCGCGGGGCGTGGAGGTGCCCATCGTGGGCGACTTCCACTACAACGGCCACCTGCTGCTTCACAAGTATCCCGACACCGCGCGAGCGCTCGCCAAGTACCGCATCAACCCCGGCAACGTGGGCGCCAAGCGGCACGACGAGAACTTCGCCGCCATCATCGACCGCGCCCTGGAGTTCGGAAAGCCGGTGCGCATCGGCGTCAACTGGGGCTCGCTGGACCAGGCGCTGCTGACGGAGATGATGGACGAGAACGCCCGCTCGTTCGCGCCCAAGGACGCCAAGGACGTGATGATGGACGCCATGGTCGAGAGCGCGATGCGCTCCGCCGCCGCGGCCGAGCGGCTGGGGCTTCCGCACGACCGCATCATCCTTTCCGCCAAGGTCAGCGGGGTGCAGGACCTGGTGGCCGTGTACCGCAAGCTGGCGCCCCGCTCCGACTATCCCCTGCACCTGGGGCTCACCGAGGCGGGCATGGGCACCAAGGGCGTGGTGGCGTCCACGGCGGGGCTGTCCATCCTGCTGCAGGAGGGAATCGGCGACACCATCCGCGTGTCGCTGACGCCCAAACCCGGCGGCGACCGCACGGAAGAGGTGCACGTGGCCCAGCAGATTTTGCAGTCGCTGGAGCTGCGCTCGTTCACGCCGCAGGTCACCAGCTGCCCGGGGTGCGGGCGCACCACGTCCACGTACTTCCAGCAGCTGGCGGAAAGCATCCAGACGTACCTTCGCGAGCAGATGCCGGTGTGGCGCGATACGCACCCGGGAGTGGAGGAGATGAAGGTGGCGGTGATGGGGTGCGTGGTGAATGGCCCGGGCGAGAGCAAGCACGCCAACCTGGGCATCTCGCTTCCCGGCACCTTCGAAGAGCCCAAGGCTCCCGTGTACGTGGATGGCGAGCACTTCATCACGCTCAAGGGCGACCACATCGCCGACGAGTTCAAGCGCATCCTGGACGACTACGTGACGTCGCACTATCCCTCGCGCGAGGCCGCGCTGGTCTGAACTGCTTGGGGTCACGCGGTGGACGAGGAGGGCGCGGGAAAGGTTTCCCGCGCCCTCCGTCTGTCTCCCCAAAGGCTTGGGGACCCTTCCGTAAGCAGACACAGGGCATACACCTATGTTCGGCTGCTGGCGGAGTTGTGGCGCTGTAACGACAAGAGGGTTGTGCGGCTGCGAAACGTGACCTTACACTCGGCGCAACTCTAGCCGGAGGGTGCAATGTCAGCAGCAGCTTTCGATCGATACACGCCCGAGGAGTACCTGGCGTTGGACCGCAACGCTGAATTCAGGAGCGAATACATCGACGGCCGCATGATCGCGATGAGTGGTAACTCCCGCCCTCACAACATCATCGTTTCGAACCTGGTTCGCACTTTCGGCAACTGCTTCGATGGGCGCCCATGCGAGGTGTACTCGAACACGATGCGGGTGAAAGTCACTCCGTCGAGGTACGTGTATCCCGACGTGGTGGCGGTCTGCGACGAGCCGAAGTTCGAGGACCGGGAAGTCGACATCCTGTTGAATCCCGGATTGGTCGTCGAGGTGCTCTCTCCCAGCACGGCATCGTACGATCGTGGGGACAAGTTCGTTCACTACAGGAAGATCGATTCACTCCACGAGGTGCTGTTCATCGCGCAGGACTGCATCTTGATCGAGCACTGGCGCCGGCAAGGCGACATGTGGACGCTGACGGAGATCACTGGCGTGGACGACACCCTGATGCTGAACTCAGTCGGATGCGCCATCCCGGTCCAGGAGATCTATTCCAGATTGGATGTGTCCGAGGGCCCGGGGAACAGCTGAGCGACGACGAACTCATTCTCGGGCGTAAGGGTGACGAGGTAGATCTCGTCGAAGCCCTCTTCGGGGCGGGGCTCCTCGAGCTTCTTGTAGGTGCCCAGGATGCCGGGGATGGGGATCCTGGCCCTGCCCTCGCGCTTGTTGTTGCGCGCGATGGCGGCTCGGGTTTCGGTGCGGAAGAAGTAGCAGACCACGCGGAAGCGCCCGGCGCGGGCGGGGAGGATGTAGCGCGCCCTCTCTTCCGCCAGCGGATTGGTGTTGTCGATGACGAACGGCTGCTGCGCGCGGATGCAGGCGTCCATCAGCAGCGATTCGCGGTTCTTGGTCCGCAGCAGGTCGCGGCTGATGCGGACGTGCGTATCGAAGAAGCGCTGCTTGTAGAACGTCGACTTTCCCGACGCCTGGATCCCCACCAGGATCACGGCTTCCATGCTACTCCGCCGCAGGGTGGTCGCGGGGCGCGTTCTCCTGCATCCACACGGACTTGATGTTCACGAACTCGTGGATGCCGAACTCGCCCAGCTCGCGGCCGTAGCCGGATTGCTTGACGCCGCCGAACGGCAGCCGAGGATCGGAGGCGACCATCGCGTTGACGTACGTCATCCCCGCCTCGATCTCCGCGATGAACCGGGCGCGCTCGCCCTCGTCGCGCGTCCACACGCTGCTCCCCAGGCCAAAGGGCGAGTCGTTGGCCATCGCGATCGCCGCGTCCAGGTCCGGCACGCGGAACAGCAGCGCCACGGGGCCGAACACCTCTTCGTAGTACGCCGGCGCCTCGCGCGGGATGTCGGTCAGGATTGTCGGCGGATAGAAGAAGCCCGGGCCGTCCATCGAGTGCCCGCCGGTGAGCACGCGCGCGCCCGCATCCACGGCGGCGCGCACCTGGCCGGCCACCTCGTCGCGGATGGACTCCGTCGCCAGCGGCCCCACGTCTGTGCCTGCGTTCATGGGATCGCCCACCTTCAGCGCCTCCATCGCGTGGACGAAGCGGCGCTCGAACTCGTCCGCCACCGCCTCGTGGACGATGAAGCGCTTGGCGGCGATGCACGACTGGCCGTTGTTGATGCAGCGTGCCTTAGCCGCGGTCTTTGCCGCCCCGTCCAGATCCGCGCTGGGCATCACCACGAATGCGTCGCTGCCGCCCAGCTCCAGCACGGTTTTCTTGAGGTTGCGTCCCGCGCGCTCCGCCACGCTGCTCCCGGCTGGCGTGCTGCCCGTGAGCGTAGCGGCGGCGACGCGGGGATCGTCCAGCAGGCCGCCGACCGCATCCGAGCCGACGAGCAGCGTGGTGAAAACGCCCTCGTCGAACCCGGCGCGCCGGAACACCTCCTCGATCGCGAGCGCGCACTGGGGCACGTTGGAGGCGTGCTTCAGCAGGCCCACGTTGCCGGCCATCAGCCCCGGCGCTGCGAAGCGGAAGACCTGCCAGAAGGGGAAGTTCCACGGCATGATCGCGAGGACGGCGCCGAGCGGCAGGAAGTGGATCTCGGCCCGCGCATCGCCGACGTCCACCGGGCGGGGCCGCAGCATCTCCCCGGAGTGCTCCGCGTAGTGGCGGCACACCCAGGCGCATTTCTCCACCTCGGCGACGGCGGCGGCGAGGGGCTTTCCCATCTCCGTCGTCATCAGACCGGCGAAGCGGTCCTTTTCGCCCTCCAGCACCTCGGCCGCGCGCGCCATCCGCTCGGAGCGCTGGCTTATTGACGTGCGCCGGTGCGCACGGAAGGCTTGCTCTGCGCGCGCCAGCTTCCGTTCGATCTCCTCCGGCGTCAGCGCGTCGAAGGTCTTCAGCGTTTCGCCCGTTGCCGGGTTGATGCTCGCGATCGCCATTCCCTTGCCTCGTTGTATCTACAACTCCGCGAGTTTCACGCAGAGGACGCAGAGAAGACAGAGAGGACGCAGAGGGATGCATTCTTCTCGTCGACCTCCGCGAAACCGCCGTTCCAGCACAAAAGCTGTGCCCGGCGCCACACATCTGCGCCGGGCACGTGAATGAGTCGATATTGCTGCCATGGTCAGCGCTGGGCGAGAACCGCGATCCACTCGATGATCCGCCCCGCGGCGTCGCACGAAACCAGTGCCTCGGCCAGCGGACGGACCAGCGCCGGCTGTACGAAGTGGTTCCCGAAGTCCGGCAGCATGGCGGCGAGTTCCAGCGCTGGCGTTATGGGCGAGAGCGGCAGCGGGCGGCTGGCCAGTACATCCAGCGCGAAGAGCGCGAACGCCTGCGCCTCGCACTCGGGGAGCGCCACCTCTCCTTGCGCCACGCCGGGCGGGAGCACGTGGCCGCCGAGCCCCGCGTAGCGCGGCAGGTACAGCGGGTCCGCCGGGGGACGGCGGTAGTATTGGCCCAGCACACAGCCGTACGGCGCGTCGGTGGCCACGGCGTGCGCGGTGGGGAAACCGCCGGGAGGGCTCCATCCCGTCCGGAACACCATCGCGTCCAGGTGATACACGCCGAGCGCGTATCCCGCCTTGTTCACGCGCGTCCACAGGCGTGCCGCCGCCCCCAGCTGCGCCCGGCCGTAGCTTGCGCGGAGCCAAGTCTCCATTGGCGGGCTTTCGTCGAGGCGTGCCCCGAACGGCGGAACGTAGAGGACTCCCTCCGTATCCGTCCCGGGGTAGCGGCCCGGTCCGATGGCGCGCGGCACCGTGAACGGCACCCGGCGGGAGATCGCGCGGAAGACCTCTTCCTCGGCGGCGAGCGCCTCGCCACTCCACGCCGTGTGGCCCGGGGAGCGGAGCCACGCCACCGCGCAGTCCACGAACGGCAGGTCCACGCGGGTGGTTTCCAATCCACAGAACACGCGGGTCTCCCGGTCTTGCCGGCCCACCTCGATCGGCTCCGCGCCGGACGGCTCCGCGAGCGATCCGAGCACGCGCAGACGGGCGCGGGCGGGCGGATCCGGCACCCATCCCGGCGTGCGGCTTCGCCGTAGGGCGCCCTTCCGCACCACGCGGGCGATCCACCGGTCCCCGGCTTCGGCGATCACCTGCAGCCGGGCGTTGGTCTCGGTGGCGTACCATCCGGGCACCGGGGAAAAGCCGGCAAAGAGCGGCTGCACGTCCAGCCGGGCGAGCGCCAGGGTGTCGGCTTCTCCTTCCGGCGAAAAGGCGGCGCACTCCACCACCTTGTCCAGCGCGATCCGCCGGTCGCGCACGCGAACGCTGGAGCGAAGGTCCACCGTGATCAGCACGTAGGTTTCGTCGATAGGCACCACGAAGCGGGTGCTGCCCGGATCGGTGTCCGGCGCGGGCGCGGGCGGGGGAAGCTGCGGCGCCCAGCCGAACTCGCCGCCGCCGTACACCGCGTCGCTCGCTCCACCCAGTACGGCGGCCCATAGAGGCAGGTCTTCGCTCCCGTGCGCCTGCGCGTGGCCTCGTACCAGCGAGAGCGCCGCCTGCTCGGCCGCCACGTGGACATCCCGCCCGGCGGCAGTTCCGGCGGGCGCGGCGCGCGCCAACTCCACCACGTGCCGCACTGTCAGCCGTTGGACCGCAGCCCGACGCCCCTGCTCCTGCACCGCGGGGGCTCGCTCCCGAAGCCGTAGCTCCAGGGCGGCCAGCAACTCGCCCAAGCTGGCCTCTTCGCTCCACGACGCGCCGGGCTGCCACTCATCGACCGTGCCCGGAACGTGCGCTTGCAGCCGCTCCAGCTCACGCTCGGCGGCGCGAAGGCGCTCGTGCAGCGGCTCCGCGTCTTCCGCTCGGCGCAGGCGCGCGAGATGGGCTTCGGAGGCGCGCGCGCGCTCCAGGGCCTGTTGCGTGGCCCGGGGCATCTCGGCGGCGAAGCGGTCGCGGAGGCGCACCACGGCGCCGCGCACCACGTCGATTTCCGCCTGCAGCGTGGCAGCACGGGCGGCGCGCGAGACGAGCCAGCGCCGGGCCTGGTCCAGGTTCTTCGCCGCGGCGCTTCCCGGCGCCACCTGACGCAGCGGCCGGCGCAGTGTGCGATGGAGGGGACTGCCCAGCTCGTCGTGCAGAAACGCGTGGATGTCCGCGGCCGAGGCGCGCACGGCGTCGATGGCGTTTGGACGCGCGGCTAGCGCCGCCATGCGGGCGTGCTCCCGCCGGGCGTCGCGCTCCACGCCCCGCAGCAGGCTTTCCAGCCCCTGTGGAACGGCCAGGGGATCGCGCAGCACGCGGTCGGAAAGCGGCGTGGCGCCTTCGGCCGTCACACCCTCTCCTTCACTACGCAGTTGCTCCGGCGCTCCGCCTGGACGGTGTCGGTGGGCAGGATGGGGCGGATCTCCAGCTCGATCCGCCGGTCGTTCTCGTTGACCCGGTTGGATTTCCTGGCCGCCTCTGGGTCTACCGGGTAGTACCGGCTTCGCCCCAGCGCCGACACCTGGCAGGGGCCGATGCCCACGCTGTCGATCAGGAACAGCGACACCGAGGCGGCGCGCGACGACGAGAGGATCCAGTTGCGTTCTTCGGACCCTTCGCTGCTGGTGTGGCCCACCACCTGGATCTGGTCGATCAGGTTCAGCACGCTGTCGCGGCGCAGGAACGCGCCGAATTCGCGAAGGATCTGCTTCCCCTCCGGCTTCAGCTGAGCCAACTCGAAGCGGTTCTGGCCGAAGGTGGCCTCGCCCTCGATGCGCACGAGCAGGTAGTCGCCCACGCGCAGCACGTCCACGTTCTCGCGGTTGCCGGCCTCCGCCACCTTCTGCTCGATCTTCTTGAGCGTGTTCTCGCGCGCGTCCGCCTCGCCCGCGCGCTTGAGCGCGGGAGCGGCCACGGCGGCGAACAGGATCAGGAACAGCAGCGTGGTGGCGCCCAGCAGGTCGGCGAAGGCGGGCCAGGGGCCGCTGCCCTCATCCTCGTAGCTCAGCCCGGCCATAGACCCACGGCGTCCAGCCAGCCGAGCAGGTAGGCGATGGTGAACGCGACCGCGGTGGCGCCCAGCACGCCCGCCATGCAGCTCGCGGCGATCAGCGTGGGCGATGGACCACGCGGCGCTTCGGCGGCGGCGGCGATGCGGCGCAGCAGGGTCACCGCGTCGGGCGAGAGGCCGCCGCCCGCGACGGTTGCCGCCGGATGCACCTGCGTGCGCGCCAAGCCCTCGAACTGCGCCTTTACCTCGTCGGCGGCGTCCTTCCAGTGCTGGGCCGCGCGCGCGTCGATGCCTTCCACGCGGGCGGCGGCGGCGCGTACGGCGAGCTCCACCTCCTGCATGGCGGGGCGTGCGTGATCGACGGCCTCGGCGACGGCCGCCATCCGCGCGTCCACGCTGGAGGTGCCGGCGACCAGCGCCTCGATTCTCTTCTCGATGCTCTCGGTGGCGCGGGCGGAGGCGTCGCGGGTTTGCAGGATGCCGGTCAGCGCCTGCGACAGGGTGTCGCTGGCGGCCTTCATCTGCGCGAACGCCTCGCGCGATTCGGCCGCTCGCTCGCCGACGCGGTCCACGAGCCCGCCGTACTGGCGGGTGTTCGCTTCCACGGCGCCCGCGAGCGCCACGACGCGCGACTGGAGCTCTTCCAGCGCCTTGGACGTCCTCTCGTGCAGCGCCTCGTCCTGCTGGCGCATCAGGTCCGCCAGCTGGTCGTTCAGCGTATCGAACCCCGCTTGGAAGGAGTGCGACAGGCCCTGGAGCGAGCTTTCCAATCCCAGGAACGATCCGCTGGCCTCCCGCACGGCCTGCGCGGCGCCGGACAGGGTGCCCACGGCCGCGATCAGCGGGTCGGCGTTCTGCGCGCGGGTGGTTTCGTAGATGTACTCGGCCGAAACCAGCTCCAGCCGCTCCAGCAGGTGCCGCCGCCCCACGGACAGGCCCTGCGCCATCAGCCCCACCGCGATGGCGCCCACCAGCGCCAGCGCGTTGCCCCCGAACGCGTCGGCAACCGCGCGCAGCGGGCCGACCATGCTGTTCGCGTCGCCCCCGCCCGCGCCTCCGGCGCCGGAGATGGCGTCGATCAGGCTGGGAAGCGCCGTCTTCACTCCAGCGAAGGTGCCGAGCACGGCGAGCAGAAGCAGCAGCGACGAGGCGAAGCGCGCCACGTGTCCGTATTGCAGCGTTCGCGTCTCGGCGATGCCGCGCAGCTCCTCGACAGGAATGTGCGCCGCGCCCCCGTCCAGCCGCGCCTGGTGTACGCGGCGCACGCGATCGTCCACCAACGTCTCTACGTGGGGCGTTTCGCCGGGACGCAGCGTAAGCTCTCCCCGGCGAAGACGCGCAAGTCGCTCCTTGGGGTCGGCGAACACCAGCATCAGCCCTTCGCGCTCGTGGGCCAGCACCCAGTCCACGTCGTCTTCTTCGCGCGCGATGGCCAGCGTGTCGGCCCGGACGGTCCACCCGGCGTAGATCGTCAGCGCCAGTCCGGTCACGATCAGGATGAAGATGATGAAGTTGGGCTGTGCTCCCAGGCCGAACAGCTCGCGCAGGGCCATCCCCTTGTCCGGACGGCCGCCGAGAAGGCTGATCAGGAACAGGATGGAGAACACCCCATAGAACACCGCGCCGACCACCAGGTAGTCCCTGGCCGGCTTGTCGCCCCGGCTGGGCGGCTTGATCATCTTCAGGCGAAGCGGCCCGGCCTCGGGTGAAGCTCCCGCCTCCGGCGCGAGGACCTGCGGATCCGGCGCTTGATCGACGACGCTCATATCGCCTCCGCCAATCCCTTGCTGATCAGCTCGCCACGGCCCTCGCCCTCGTCCCAGCGCACCTCGGCCGGCCGCGTGGTGCGGTAGGCCGCGTACGTGCGCCCCCCCTGCAGGTCGAAGAACGCCTCCCACTTGGGAAGCGAAATCTCCGTCATCTGCACGTCGGCGTTCAGGTACACCCGCGCCTGGCCGGCCCCGGAGGGCGACACGTACGCCGCGGGAGGCAGCGACCGGCTGCGAACCAGCGCACCATCCCGAATCTCGACCGCCTGATCCGCCGGCCCGGCGCTCCACGACGGCACGGCCGGGATTGCGGTCAGCCACGCGCTGTCCTCGCCGTAGCTTCCGGCACTCGGCGATGCCGCGTACGAAACCGCGGCGCGCCCATCGTCCCGGGCCGGGGCGGCGGCCTGCTTCGCGAACGTGGAAAGCAGATCGAGTTTCTCCTCCACCGCATCCAGCCGCCGCGACCAGAACGTCCTCAGCTTTTCCATCTGCTCGGCCTGCCGTTCGACTGCGCCTCGCATTTCGGTCGCGGCCTGCGCCAGAAGCCTGTGATCGGGCGCCTGCTGCACATCCGCGCCGGCCGGTATCGGCATTGGCGTGCGGTGGCTCTCCGGGCTCCGCCGTCGCCGTGGCTTTCGTGTCACCAGGAGCACGATCACCAGCGCGGCCAGTCCCGCGGAGATCCACTCCCACGGCAGTTCGGAAAGGCTCATGGGCGGCCTCCGAAGAACTTGTCGAGCATGCGCTCCAGCACCACGGTGGCTTCCAGGATGAACACCGAGCCGCGGTATCCGCCGGACTGGTTGACCCGGTATTCCAGCTTCTGGCTGGTGGCGTTGCGCAGGTCCACGCCGGCCAGCCCGGAAAAGATGCTGCGATACCGATCCGGCAGCTCCGCCCAGGTGCCGCCCAGGTGCACCAGGCGCTCGCTGGCGCGGAGCAGCGACGCGTGGAATCGCTCGCCTTCCAGCTCGCCGTCGGGCCAGCGCAGCGTCGCCAGCCGGTCGGGGCTGAAGGTTTCCGCCGGGCCCAGGCGCGTGGCCGGCTCGAGCTTCCGGACCTCGCCCTCGGCGCGCAGCTGCACCGACAGGTGCTCGCCCACTACGGGACCGGCGGCCAGCGGGTCGATGTTCAGGCTGGCGTTCACCACCGGCGCCACCAGCCCGCGCGCCACCTCTTCCTTGGGCTTCTCCGTCACCTGGATGGCCACGGCAGTCCCTTCTCCCGCACCGGCAGCCGCGCGCAGGATGTCGGAAAGTGCCTGGCGGTACGGATCGCCCGGCGAGCCCTTCTGCAGGTTGGTGAGCCAGTGCAGGTACTGGCTGCCGTTGCCCGCCAGCGTGATGGACTCGGGAAGGCGTGGCGCGTCCGTGCCCTCCACCGGCGGAAGGGCGCGGAACGCCAGCCCCGTGTAGTGGAAGAGGGCGCCGAAGAAGTAGAAGACCATCGCCTGGAACGCGCGGAACTCGCGTCCCACCCAGAACCGCGCGGCCTGGCCCGACGCGAACCAGGGCGTGCGCACCAGGTAGGTGAACGCCAGGTGGATCTGCCCGTCGGCGATGTACTTGTCGAGCACCTCGCGCTGGGCGGGCGGCAGGTCGTTGGCCTTGGCCCAGTCCACGAACGAGCGGACGAAGGGGTTCGTCAGGTCTTCCCTGCCGGCGCCCTGCTGCCGCGGCCCCGTGAGGTTCTTGCCGCCCAGCAGCACCGAGTCCAGCAGCAGCGTGCGCCCCTCGCCGTACGCCGCCAGGTCCGACGTGCCGCCGCCCACGTCGATGATCACGTTGCCGGCGCCCAGCATTCCCACGCCCGCGGCGTTGAAGAAGTGCCGAAGCACGCTGCGGCTTTCGTCCAGGCCACGCTCCACCTTCACCGCGCCCAGCCCGCGCGCCACGAAGGTCTGGTGCACGTCGTTCCACTGGCGCTCCAGGCTGCGCACCTGGTCGTCGCTGAACGAGCGGGGAAACGAGTACATGATGGTGATGGCGCCGGGCTGCACCCCCTGCCGCAGCCCCTCGGCGACGACGGTGGCCATCACGTGCCGCAGAAAGGCCGACGACAGGAAGTAGCCCTCGTGCTCGGCGGACCACTTCAGGTCGCCCGTCACGCGGTTGTTGTCCCTGTCGTTCTTCACGATCCCCGAAAACGGCACGTTCACCCGCACCGCCGCTGGCTCGCGCGCCAGGTCGAGCTGGGGAAGCCCCGCCACGTGCACTACCGCGGTGCCGAACGCCTCGGGGAGCACGGCCGCCGGAAAGAAGTAGCCGGCCAGGAACTCCTTCGTGTCGGCGCCCTCCTCGGTGATAGCGAGCACCAGGTTTTCCGCCGAGAAGATGTCGGCGGCGGCCTCCTGGTTTTCGCGGATGCTGACGATGGTGTTGGAGGTGCCGAAGTCCACGCCCACGGCCCATCGCGTGGCGTGGGGATCGGCCGCGGCGGGAAACCGGGGGAGCACCACGCCCAGCGACTCGGCCCGGTCGCCGCCGCCGCCGGCCGTGTTGCGGAACTCCAGGATCTCCGGGCGCGCGGCGAAGGCCGCGGCGCGGACGAGGGGCGTGCGCCGGCCCTGCCCCGTGACGGCCAGCGCCTGCCCCGCGGCCAGGGCGCGCACCTCCACGTGCTCGGCCACGAACTGCTCGCGGTCGGTGCGGAATACGGTGTACTCGCTCCACGCCGGGTGCGCGAACGCCGGCCACACCGTCAGCTCCGGGCCGTACTGCTTGAGGATGTGCGTGTCGGGATAGACGCGCCGCACCACCACCTCGCCCGGGTCGTCGTCGGTTCCAACGGGCACCGTCAGCGCGACGGCGACGGAGCCGTTGGAAAGCACCTCCACCGTCAGCAGCCGGTCGACGTCGTCGGGCGAAAAGAATCGGAAGAACTCGCCGCGAAGGGGCAGCGCCAGCCGCGGCTGCGAAAAGCGCGGGTCGGCGCCCTGCGACTGCACGCGGTATCCCTTGAGCCCCTTCACCGACTCCGGGCGAAGCGGCTCGCCCAGCAGGAACACCTGGTCCGTCAACCAGTCGGTCTGCGGGTGAACCCACGGATGGTCGCGGTCCACGCCGGGAAGGACGTTGCGGTCCAGCCGCGCCAGGTCCGCCGGAAGCTTTACCGGCGGCGCCCCCTCGTAGAACCGGCCGTCGAAGGTGGAGGGGTCGACGACGATGGGCGCCGGGGCACCCATCGTGGAGCGCAGGCGCCAGCGGCTCTCGTCGAGCTCCGCGCCCGGCCGGCGCCGGTACAGCACCAGCCCGCCGAAGCGCTGCGGGGTGATGGGCTCCAGGTGAAGCGACGCCGCGGCGGTCTTCCACCCGTCGGCGTCGGGCGACGGGCTCAGCTGGTCGCGCATCCGCTCGGGGCGCCCGGCGCGCGACTCGCGGATCTCCCGCTTCAGCCAGGCCGTGACGCAGGCCTGCACCGTGTTCCACGCCACGTACTCGTCGTGCGACTCGGGAGCGGGCGCCTCCAGCTGCGGAAGAAGCACCTGCGCCACGTAGCGCTGGAACTGGAAGGGGCGCGCGGAAAGGGGGCGATGGTCGGCGCCCGCGGCGTAGCGGAACAGGCCGCGCATGGCCTCGCCGCGCCCCGCGTCCTCGGCCGTGAACAGCACGGTGTACGGCGACGACGCGGCCACGGGCGTGCCGTTCACCAGCAGGATGGAGAGCGTGGGGACGGCGCTCTGCGCGGCCCCGCCGCCTGGCCGGCGGGGGGAAAGCTCCACCAGCGCGTCGGCGAAGTCCTCCACGCGCATGGAGCCGGTGTCCTGGGCCAGGGCGCGCAGGTCGTCCAGGCGAACGCGCTCCACCGTCACGTGGCTGCCGCGGGTGGAGCCCTGTGACCAGATGAACTCCAGTGCATCCAGCAGCTCGTTCTGCACAAGCCGGTGCGCCGGGTGCTGCGGGTCCTCCAGCGCGTTGCGGAACAGGTGAAGCCGCGCCCACGGGCTGGGGATGGACTGGATGCGGGTGCGGATCTCCGAGGCGTTCTCGGCCGGAAGCTCCAGCTTGGCCAGCTCCACCGGGTTCTGCAGCGTTTCCCAGCGCCCTGGCGGAAGCGCCTCGACGTTGGCCGGGTTGGGCGTTTCGCGAAACCGCGGCAGCAGGTTGCGGCTCATGCGGCCCCGTTCAGGCTGACGTTTTCGGCGAACGCCGCCGCGGCGTAGCGCTCGCTTCCCTCGCGCATCACGTGCATGAAGCCGGGAAAGCCCGCGCCCCGGTGCGCGTACGCCGCGTCGTTCCAGTGGCGGAACACCACAGACTCGTCGTGGCGCGCCCGGCGCTCGGCGGCCGTGGCGCCGCGACCCTCGATCAGCTCGTCCGGACGCACGCTGCGCGGCGGCCCGGCGGACGCGGGGACCAGCGCCAGCGCCGGGGTGCCGCGCCGCATCTCCGCCAGCCATCCCCACGCCGCCCGAAAGAAGCGCCCCATGCCGTCCAGCGCCGGACCGCGCGCCACCAGCTCCTCGGGCTTCAGCTTCAGCAGCTGCAGCCAGGTGACGCCCAGCAGCGAGGCACCCAGGTCGGGGTGGGCGCCGCCATCCAGGCGGAACGCCGTGAGGAAGGTGTGCGCCGCCACCATGCCGCCCATCAGCCGGCTTCGCGAGCGGGCATTCAGCGGCAGGTCGGCCCAGGTGGGGTCGCGGCCTTCCACGGCGGTCGCTCGCACCACGGGCAGCTTCGCCGCGGCGTCCTCGCCCCGGCGCGCCGCAAAGTCCAGCGCGGCCAGCGCGCCGAAGAGCTCCACGTAGTGCGCGTCGTTGGCCTGGCGCTCGCCGCCCACCTCGTTGGCCTGCTGCTCGCGCGGCACCGAATCGCCCAGCATGTACAGCCCGCCGTAGCCGGTGCTGGTGTTTCAGGTACGTGGGCAGGGCGCCCGCCGCGTTCTGCGCGAAGAGCACCGTCTCCGGGCGGGGGCCGCCGTCGGGCGCGTCTCGCGTGGCGGGCGTGGGAAGGGTGAAGTAGGGAAGGAACAGCGCACCCCCGATGCGCTGGGGCGGTACCCCGGCGATATCGGAGGCGCCCTCGGTGCCCTTGATCCCGTCCGCCAGCGCGCGGCCCACCACGGGGAACGCGGCAGAGCCGGTGCCGCCGAAGATGGAGCCCACGGCAAAGAACAGCGCGTCGGCCTCGGTCTGCCCCTGCGAAACGATCTGCGCGAAGAACCTCTCGTCGCGCAGCCGGTTCATGAACACCGTGCCAATGGAGGGAACGCCGCGGAAGCCCATGGTCAGGTCCATGTTGCGGACGCGCTCGGGGTTCAGCAGGTCGAACATATGGCCCAGCGCCGCGCTCCGTCCGCGCATCAGGGTGCGGTCCACGCGCACGGCGAACCGCGCGTCGGCCAAGCCCTCATCGTCGGCGATAGGCGACCAGACGAGCGCGCTCCCCACCGCGTCTACCACCTCGGTGCGAAAGTACACGTCGGCGGCACCCTGGTCGGCGAGGGCGCGGCGCGTTTCGCGGTACAGCTCGATCAGCTCGCGCGAGCGCTTGACGGCGGCGTTGGACTGGTCGGGGTCGATCAGCACCAGCCGCAGCTGCCGCGGCCCCAGGCCGAAGGCGCACAGGTACAGCAGGGGTTCGATGCTGCGGATTCCGCTTCCGCCCAGGGCCAGAAACGTCAGCGTCCGCTGCTCGACGCCCGAGCCGATCAGGTCGGTGGACATGGGCTAGGCTCCAAAGGGGTTGATGCGGGGCCAGGGGCAGCCCCGGTTGTGGAAGAAGCCGCCGGAGGCGGGATGCCAGCCCGCGGCCCGCGTCAGCAGGAAGGAGAAGACGCCGAACGCCAGCGCGCTCCACACGAACCCCGCAAGCGAGCGGCTCAGCGCCAGCCCCACCGGGAACGTCGCCGCGAAGGGCAGGGGATTGGTTTCGCAGGTGCCGGCCAGCGCGTGCTGCGGCACTAGGAAGTACAGCATCACCAGCGGCACGAGGGCGCCGATCACGGACGCGATCGCCATCACCACCCACCAGCGCCGGACGAACGCGCGGCTGAGGCTGCGCCGGTCCGTGAGGTAACAGGCCAGCACCGCGGCGAGCACCAGCAGGCCCGTCGCCACGGCGGTCCACTGGTACGCCGTGAGGACCGAGGTGGAATCGAAGAACCCGTTCAGGTCCTCCGGCTCGCCGGGTGCGGGAAGCGGGCAGATGAGCGCGACGTCGGCGGGCGGCGGTGCCCACAGGTGCAGCAGGAATTGCCACATAATGATCCAAGATGGGGGTTGATGGTGTGCGGGCGCGGGCCGCGGCTTAGTTCACGACGACGTAGGCGCGCAGGACGGGCGGCGCAGCGCGGGGATCGAGGCCACGAAAGCTCTCGAACAGCCGGCTGAGCCCGTAGGTCCGCAGGGCGTCGCCTGCGCTCTCCGCGTCGAACGCCTCCAGCCACGACGGCTCCCCCGCGGGATGCAGCTGCAGTCGGTACAGGTACCGCGGCCCGTCGGAGCCGCGCGAAATGAACTCGTAGGTGAACGGGTCCGCGGTGGGGCGCATGAGCCCGCCCCTCGCGGGGGAGGGGCGCCAAGGTGAGGCGGCGGGATCGGCCGCGAGAGAGCGGACCGCGAGGATGGGCATCAGCCGCCGGCCCCGCAGCGACGCCAGCATGGCTCGTCCACGGGGGGACGTGGTGTCATCGAGAACCAGCGAGGCGCGAAGCGGGGTGTTGGTCGCCGTCCGGCCGCGCACCCGGACGATGGGCGTGCCATCCGCCGCGGCGAGCCAGCCGGGCTCCAGGTTGATCTCCGCCGATCCGCGAGATGCCATGGCGACGCCGGAGCCTGGAACGGCGGGGAGCGGCGTCACGTAGAGGTTCTGGAACACGGAGGCGAGCGCGGCGGCCACGCGGCCGTGATCGCCCGGAGCGACGAAGGCGAACGCGTAGAGCGGACAGGTCTGATGGTCCGCATCCCCAGACGCGCGGCACCCTGCGGGATCGTTCGCCACGGGCTGGAACGGCGCGGCGGACGACGCGACGATGAAGGAGCCGCCGCGTTCGATCCACTGCTCCGCCAGTGCCCGCATCCCCACGAACTGCCCGTTCGCCGCATCGGGATTCCCGCGCCGCCCATCCCCGATGAGCACGTGCGTGGACGAGGCGGCGGAATCGCGGGAGATCAGCGGGAAGACCTCTTCGATTTCCGTGTTGGCGTCACCGTAGAAGTCCTTGTTCCCCAACACGCCCAGCCCCTGCCTCGTGGCCGCGACCTCGTTGCCGAAGCCGTAGACCTGCGAAGGCTTTAGCCGGGCGTCGAAGCCATCGATCACGGAGCGGTAGTCCGTCGCCACGCGTCCGGGATACGCGGGGTCCAGGAACCCGCGCATGCTCTGGCTGCGGTCCACGTACAGCACCACCGGCCTGCCGGCGTCCGCCTCGGGCCACACGGCGAGCGAATCCCCCGTCGCCATGGTCTTGGCGTTCGCGAGGTCTGCGGGCTCACGGGGCGGTTCGGAGGGACATTTAGCGGCGGCGAGCAGCAGCAAGGCCGCGGTGAGCGTGCTCCGGCGCATCTGTCCCTGGTGCCGATGGAGTCCCTGAAATCCGTCCGCCCATGCAGACGAAAGCATCGGGATACTCTGTCGGCCGGGAGCGCGAGAATTCCCCATCCAACCAAAAAACGAGGGAGGGCGCGGGAAAACTCCCGTGCCCTCCCTCCATTTTGCTACATCGCTTCACGCAGAGGACGCAGAGAAGACAGAGAGGACGCAGAGAACTGCGCCAGCTCTCTGCGTCCTCTCCGTTCCCTCTGCGGCCTCTGCGTGAAACGTTCCTTTAGTCGCCCGCCACCGCAGCCCCGGCCACTTCGCGCAGCTGGTGCACGGCCAAGGCATACGCGGAAAGCGGGCAATTGCCCACGCGCAGCTCGGCAAGCAGATCGCGGTAGGCGCGCACGCCCCGCGGATTCGCCGCCTCCAGCCGCTCCAGCGCCCCCGCCGGAGCACCATCCCCGGCGCGCGCCAGCAACCCCGTGACGAGCGCCCGCTGCGCCCGCTGCACGTCGTCGCCCAGGGCCTGGGCGAAGCGCCGCTCCCACGGGTCGCGTCCGGCCGCCATCTGCACCGCCTGGCGCAGGCGCGCCGTGGCGAAGTGCTCCGACACCGCGTAGAACGCCTTGGCCGCGCGCAGCTCGTCGGTCTGCCCGCGCCGCGACACCTCCACGATCTCCAGCAGCTGCGGCAAAAAGCGCAGGGTGATCAGCCGCTCGGCGAGGCCGCGCTCCACCCCCAGGTCCTGCATGGCGCCCAACTGCGTGAGGAAGAGCGCCCGGTCCTCGCCGCTGACCACCTTGGCGAAGTTCCCGCGCAACGCGCTCAACGCGCTGCGCGCATCCTCGATCAGCGCATCCGTCGCGGCGCCCGGCGCCACGTTGGCCAGAATCCAGTGCGTGGTCGTTTCCAGCACCTGCCCCAGCCCCAGCAGCCAGCCGTACACCACCTCCACGTCGTAGCGCCCCTCGGCCCCGGCCAGGTCCGCGCGCACCTCCGGCGTGCCGCTGATGCGGCTGGCGACCAGCCACGCGCGCACCACCTCGGGAATGGAGTGCCCCGTGTCGCGCGAGGTGCGGTGAAGGAACGACGAGCCCATCAGGTCCACCAGGTCGTTCACCATCTGCGTGGTGACGATCTCGCGCCGCAGCCGGTGCGACCGCAGGCGGTCCAGCCCCGCCGTCTCCACCGCCAGCGGGGGAAAGTAGTTCACCAGGTACGACTCCGTGGCCGGGTCGTCGGGCACGGTGCTGTCCAGCAGCTGCATCTTGGCCGCCATCTTGGCGTGCGCCAGCAGCACCGACAGCGTGGGCCGCGTCAGCCCGATCTTTTCCGCCCGCCGCTCGGCGATCTCGTCGGGGGTGGGAATGCCCTCGGCCTCGCGGTTCAGCAGGCGCTCGCGCTCCTGCGCGGCGATCAGCGCGGCGAAGTCGTCCAGCGCCTCGCGCGACCGGCGCTGGTCCAGCGACACCGCCAACGACTGGCTGACGTTGTCGCGCAGCACCAGCTCCGACACCTGGTCCGTCATCACCCGCAGCGTCTCGTTGCGCTGCTCCTCGGAAAGCGACCCGTCCACCACCAGCCCGTTCAGCAGGATCTTGAGGTTCACCTCGTGGTCGCTCATGTCCACGCCCGCGGAGTTGTCGAGCGCGTCGGTGTTCAGGCGCCCGCCCCGCAGGTTGAAGGTGATGCGCGCCCGCTGCGTGAGCCCCAGGTTGCCCCCCTCGCCGATCACCTTGCAGCGGAGCACGTCGGCATCCACGCGGACGGGGTCGTTCGTGGGGTCGCCCACCTCGGCGTGCGTCTCCTCGCGGTCCTTCACGTAGGTGCCGATGCCGCCGTTCCACAGCAGCTCCACGGGCGCCGTGAGCACCGCGCGGATCAGCGCCTCGCCATCCAGCGTCGCCACCTCGTCGCCCAGCCCCAGGGCGGCGCGGGCCTCGGGCGTAAGCTCCACCTCCTTGCTGCCACGCGGCACGATCAGCGCGCCCGGGGAAAGCTTCGACCGGTCGTAGTCCTCCCACGACGAGCGGGGGAGGTCGAAGATGCGCTGCCGCTCCTCGAAGCTCACGGCCGGGTCGGGCGTGGGATCGATGAAGATGTGCCGGTGGTCGAAGGCGGCCAGCAGGCGGATCTGCTTCGACAGCAGCATTCCGTTGCCGAACACGTCGCCGCTCATGTCGCCCACGCCCGCGACGGTGAAGGGCTCCTTCTGGATGTCCTTGCCCATCTCGCGGAAGTGCCGCTTGACGCACTCCCATCCGCCGCGCGCGGTGATCCCCTCCTTCTTGTGGTCGTAGCCGTTGCTTCCGCCCGAGGCGAAGGCGTCGCCCATCCAGAAGCCGTACTCGGCCGAGACGGCGTTGGCCACGTCCGACAGGTGCGCCGTCCCCTTGTCGGCCGCCACGACGAGGTAGGGGTCGTCGCCGTCGTGCCGCACCACGCCCTGCGGCGGCACCACCGAACCCCCCACCAGGTTGTCGGTGATGTCCAGCAGCCCGCGCATCAGGGTGCGGTACTGCTCCTTCGCCTCCTCGCCCATCGCGTCGCGGTCCGCCAGGCGCCGCCGGGTGATGAAGCCGCCCTTGGAACCGCTGGGAACGATCACCGCGTTCTTGATCACCTGCGTGGTGACCAGCCCCAGGATCTCGGTGCGGAAGTCGTCGGGGCGGTCGCTCCAGCGGATGCCGCCGCGGGCCACGGGGGCGCCGCGCAGGTGCACGCCCTCCATCCGTGAAGAATGGACGAACACCTCGTACAGCAGCCGCGTCTTCTTGAGCTCGTCCACGTCAGCCGAGCGCACCTTGAACGACATGTAGGGCACGCCGCCGCTGCGGGCCGTGGGGTCGGCGCCGCCCCCGCGGAAGTAGTTGGTGCGCACGGTGCCGCCGATCAGCGCCAGCAGCCGGCGCAGGGCGCGGTCGTCGGCCAGCGAGCTCACCTTTTCCATCTCGTCCGCCAGGCTGGCCCGCGCAGGCGCCTCGTCGCCGCCCTCGGCCGCGAAGCGCGCGTGGAACAGCTGCACCAGCCCCCGTGTCACTGCCGGGTACGCCGCCAGGGCGCGCGCCACGGCGATGCGCGAGGGGATGGCCCCCACCTGGAAGGCGTACTCCGCGTAGGCGCGCAGCAGGTCGGCCTCGCGCCAGCGCAGGCCGGCCGCCAGCACCAGGCCGTTGAACGGGTCTTCCACCGCGTCACCCGCGCGCACGGCCAGCAGCGACTCGGCCAGCAGCGGGGTGACGTCGTCGGGGATGGGCGTTCCCTCGCGCGTCTGCACGGCGAAGGAGTAGATCATCCGGTCCGGGGCGCCGGCCGCGCGCACCTGGAAGGTGTCCACCTCCAGCACCCGCAGCCGGGCATCCTCCAGGATGGGCATGAAGTCCGAGAGCACCAGCCGCTCGCCGGAAAGGTACAGCTTGAGGATGGACGAGCCCTGCGGCGCCGGCTCGCCGGGCAGGGGCTGGCGAAGCTGCAGCGCCACGGCTTCGCCCCGCCGGCGCAGCGCCTCCAGGTGAAGCACGTCGTGAAGCGCCGTCTGCGGGATGTTGGCCGCGCGGTACTCGGGGCTGAAGGCCGCCCCGTAGGTGGCCGTCAGCGCCTCGGCTTCCGCGTCTTCCACCCCGGCGCCCCGCAGCGCGTCGCCCAGCAGCTCCTGCCACGACCGCAGCAGCCCGGCCACCTCGCGCTCCAGCTCGCGCGGGTCGGGGAGCGCGGCGCCGGGAGCGGTGGTCAGGTAGTAGTGGATGCGGGCCTGGTCGCCCGCCGCCATGCGCAGGTAGTGGTTCACCACCTCCCCGCCCAGCCGGTCGGCCAGCAGCTGGCCGATGGCGCGCCGCACCTCGGCGCTGAAGCGGCCGCCGGGCAGGATCACCAGCACCGCCGCCTCGTCGCGCACCGGGTTGGCGCGCACCACCACGCGCACGCCCTCGGTGAACAGCGCCGCCAGCGACGCCTGCACCTGCGCGCGAAGCTCTTCTTCCGTCGCCTCGAACAGCTCGTCCTTGGGGAGGGCGTCGACGATGGAGACGATCTCCTTGTAGTCGTGCCCGCCCGGGCGCGAGCCCGAGGCGGCCAGCAGCCGGTCGAGCTTGCCGCGCAGCAGCGGCACGTCCGCCACGGTGCTGCCGTACGCCTGCGAGGTGAACAAGCCCAGGAAGCGCCGCTCGCCGCGCACGCGCCCCGCCTCGTCGAGCACCTTCACCCCCACGTAGTCCATCCGCGCGCGGCGGTGCACGGTGGACTCGGCGTTGCTCTTGGCCACCATCAGCGTGGGCCCGCCCAGCAGCCGCTCGCGCAGCCCGGCGGCCATGGCGCTCACCCGCACCGGGGCGGCGTACGACGACGTCGACGCGTCGCGCAGGATTCCCAGCCCCGACCCGTCGCGCACCGCCACGGAGGCCGCGTCGCCCTCGCCCTCGATGGCGTACTCGCGGAAGCCCAGGAACACGAAGTTGCCCAGCCCCAGCCAGCGGAGGAACGCGGCCTCCTCGGCGAACTCGGCCGCGCGGTCGGGAAAGCGCGCCGCGTACTCCTCCACCACCCGCGCCTCGTGCTCCAGCACCCGCGTCATCGCCGGGAAGTCGCTGGTGGCATCGACCACGTCGGCCAGGCGCTGGCGGATGCCCTCGGCCACGGCGGTGCGCTGGGCGGGGTCCGTCACCCGCGCCACCTCGCAGTGGGTCAGCGCCTCCAGCGACGCGCCCTCGCCCGCCTCGTCGCCCACGGCCACGATCTCGCCCGCCGGGCCGCGGCGCACGGGGATCACGGGATACGCGTACTGGTGGATGTGAAGCCCCTCGGCGGCCAGGTACTCGCGCACCGTGTCGACGATGAACGGACGGTCGCCCACCTCGGCCCGGATGACGGTGACGGGGGCGCTCCACCCCTCGTCCTCGGGGTCCACCACCTGCACGTTCACCTGGTCCGGGCGGGCGCCGCGCAGGAACTCCCACGCGCCCAGCGTGAGCGCCGCCAGCTGCGCCGTGCCGCGCTCTTCCAGCAGCTGGCGCGGCACCTTGGCGAAGAACAGGCGGGCGAAGCGGCACAGCGCGTCGCCGTCGGGGCGGCGCAGGGCCGACAGGTGTTCGCAAAGCTCGTCCACCGTCACCGCGCGGGCGGACGTCGAGGTCTGTTCGCTCATGTACGACAGCAGGCTCGTGCAGGTGTGTTTCCGGGTGTTGGGCCAACGGAGGCCAATGTAACCGGCGCGGCTCCGTTTGGCACGCACGCGACCCTCAAACCCTTACGTAGCACGGCGGAAAGGGCCCCGCCCCAGGGCTTTGCCAATGGTATGCTTTCTGCTCTTTACCCCTGTACGCGCCGTACGGAGGCGCGTTGGGAAACGGAAATGGAAGGCGGAACATGTTGGCCATGACCACCGACGTCCAGCGCGTGCCCGAGTCCCTGCGCGCCGTCCCGGAGACGCGCGCGTACACGCGCCGCATCGACTGCTGCGAAGGGTGCGCCCGCCCCGCGGCGGGCACCCCGGAGCGCGGCGGCGCTCCCCTGCAGGCAGGGGCCTGGGAGCACACGCGGCGCAACCACACCTGACGGCGGGGGCCGTCCGGCCCCCGATCCCCCAGACCAACACCACCGGAACATGTCCCAGGCCCAGACGGAGGCCCCGGCGCCCCCGCGCGAGTTCGACCCCGAAGAGCTGCGGGTCAGCCGCCTGCGCGCCGTGCGCGGCCCCAACTTCTGGCGGCTGGCGCCCGTCATTGCGTGCGACCTGCGGCTGGGCGCGCTCGAGGACGTGCCCACCACCGCCATCCCCGGCTTCAACGAGCAGCTGCTGGAGCTGATGCCCACGCTGTACGAGCACCCGTGCTCGCGCGGCACCGAGGGCGGCTTCATCGAGCGGCTGCGCGAGGGCACGCACCTGCCCCACGTGCTGGAGCACGTCGCCCTGGAGCTGCAGACGCTGGCGGGCACCGACGTGTCGTTCGGCCGGGTGGTGGAGAGCGGTGATCCCGGCGTCTGGTGGCTGATCGTGGCGTACGAGGAGGAGGACGTGGGGCTCGAGGCCGTGCGCCAGGCGGTGCGCCTGGTCAAGGCCTGCATGAAGGGCGAGCCGTACGACATCAAGTTCGCCGTCGAAGACCTGCACGACCTGCTGGAAAGCGTGCGGCTGGGGCCGTCGACGGCGGCCATCGTCGAAGAGGCGCGTCGGCGGGGCATTCCCGTGCGCCGGCTGAACAGCCATTCGCTGGTGCAGCTGGGGCTGGGGGTGAACCTGCGCCGGGTGCAGGCCGCCATGAGCGACTACACCAGCGCCATCGGGGTGGAGATCGCCCAGGACAAGGACGACACGCGCCGGGTGCTGGGCGCCATCGGCCTGCCGGTGCCGGAGGGGAGCGTGGCCACCACGCTGGAGCGCGCGGTGGAGGTGGCGCACGAGATCGGCTGGCCGGTGCTGCTGAAGCCGCTGGACGCCAGCCACGGCCGGGGCATCTCCGGCCGCATCGACAACGACGACGCGGTGCGGGCCGCGTTCGAGGTGGCCGCCAAGTTCTCGCGCAAGGTGGTGATCGAGCAGTACGTCACCGGCAGCGACTACCGGGTGCTGGTGGTCGACGGCAAGGTGGCCGCCGTCGCCGAGCGCGTCCCGGCCCACGTGGTGGGCGACGGCACCCACACCATCGCCGAGCTCATCGTCATCGCCAACCAGGACCCGCGCCGGGGCCGGGGGCACTCGCGTACGCTGACGCAGCTTCCCGACGACGCGGCCACGGACGCGTACCTGGCCTCGTCCGGCCGCAGCCAGCAGGACGTGCCCCCCGCGGGCGAGCGGGTGTACCTGCGCGCCACCGCCAACCTGTCGACAGGCGGCACCTCCATCGACCGCACCGACGAGGTGCACCCCGACAACATCACCGCCTGCGAGATGGCGGCGGGCATCGTGGGGCTCGACATCGCGGGCATCGACGTGCTTTCCCCCGACATCACGGTGCCCTTCCGCGAGAACCGCGCGGTGATCATCGAGGTGAACGCCGCGCCGGGGCTGCGGATGCACTCGCACCCGTCGGAGGGTGTGCCGCGCAACGTGGGCGCGCCCATCATCGACATGCTGTATCCGCCCGGATCTCCCTACACCATTCCCGTCGTCGCCATCACCGGGACCAACGGAAAGACGACGACCACGCGGCTGACGGCGCACCTGTTCCGGCAGACAGGAAAGACGGTGGGGTTCACGACGACGGACGGCGTGTACCTGCAGAACCGGCTGGTGATGGAGGGCGACATGACGGGGCCCTTCAGCGCCAACATCATCCTCTCCAACCCCACGGTAGAGGTGGCCGTGCTGGAGACGGCGCGGGGCGGGGTGATCCGCGCCGGGCTGGGCTTCGACGAGTGCGACGTGGGCGTGGTGCTGAACGTGGCGGCCGACCACCTGGGGCTGCGCGGCATCAACACCGTCGAGCAGCTTGCGGAGGTGAAGTCCGTCGTCCCCGCGGTGGTGAAGCGCGAGGGGCACGCGGTGCTGAACGCCGACGACCCGCTGGTCTACCGGATGCGCGACCGCTCGGGGGGCGACATCGTGCTGTTCTCGACGATGCAGCCCGGCGAGAACCGGGTGTTCGACGACCACATCGAGCGGGGGGGCATCGGCGCGCGGGTGGAGGACGGCGAGTTCGTCATCCGGCGCGGGCGGCTGCGCATTCCCATCGCCACGCAGCGCGAGGTGCCGCTGATGATGGGCGGGGCCGCGCGGTTCCAGCAGCAGAACGTGCTGGCGGCCATCCTGGCGGCGTACGTGCAGGGGGTGCGCTACGACACCATCCGGGCGGGGCTGCTCTCGTTCTTCCCGTCGCCGTCCATGACGCCGGGCAGGCTGAACCTGCTGCGCCTGGGCGAGGTGCGGGTGCTGGTGGACTACGCGCACAACCCGGCGGCGGTGGAGGGGCTGGTAGAGACGGTGCAGGCGCTCCCCGCGCGCCGGCGGGTGGGCGTGGTGGGCGCGCCGGGCGACCGCCGCGACGAGGACATCCGCGGGCTAGGGCGCCTGTGCGCGGTGCTGGACCACGCCTTCGTGAAGGAGGACACCGACCTGCGGGGCCGCGATCCGGGCGAGGCGGCGGCGCTGGTGGTGGAGGGGCTTCGCGAGGGGGGGATGGGCGAGGACGCCATCGAGATGGTGGGCGACGAGTTCCAGGCGGTGGACCGCGCGCTGGCCGCGGCGGACGCGGGCGACCTGGTGATGGTGCTGGCGGACAAGGTGGATGCCGTGCTGAAGCACGTGCAGAAGCAGGCGCCCGAACCGCACTGACGGTCCCCCTCCCGCCGGCCCCGCAAACTGCGCGGGAGAGGGGGAGCACTTCGGTCGGGGTTCGACTGGACCCGGTGCGTGCGACAGGCGCCCCCCATCCCCAGCCCTTCCCCCGCAAACTGCGCGGGAAGGGAGCCAGTGTGGGGCGCCTCCCAGGTTGCGGGGGCACAAGGGCCTGTCATCCTGAGCCCCAGGCGCACCGCCCCGGCCCATACGATGAGCCACGCGGGGCGAAGGATCTAACCGTGGACACGTACCAGCCAGGGCGCGGCAGCGGTCACCGCAGCCGAGGCCTCGGCTGCCGTAGGGCCCTCACCCGGCCGCGCTGACACGCGTGCCACCCTCTCCCACAAACAGCGTGGGAGAGGGGGTACACTTCGGGCTTGGGGTGCGTCACGGCAGGCCCGGTGCTCGGGCCGGCGCCCCCCATCCCCAACCCTTCCCCCGCAAACTGCGCGGGGGAAGGGAGCCAGTAGAGCGCGCGCGGCCTGCGGACGTGCAATCGAATTCTCCTCTCCCCCATGGGGTTTATGGGGGAGAGGCCGGGAGAGGGGGGCGCCGCGGCATTCGCCAGAGTCAGCCGAAGCGCGGTTCAGGTCTCCCCCTCCCCTGCGCAGCGGGGGACGGGGGCCGGGGGGAGGGGGCTCCCAGAGGCATTCACCGGCAGCCAGCCAATCCGCGCCCGACGTTCTCCCCTCTCCCGGCGCAGTTTGCGGGGGGAGGGGCCGGGGGAGGGGCCCTGCCGCGGCGTGCACCGGCCCGAGTCGAACCTCGCGAGAGGCGAGCATGGAGCGACGCCCCGGCCCTTCTGGGGCGACTGAAGTCGCGGCAACGACGGCCCAAAGTCCGCCTTCGCGGACTGCACGCGCAGCCGTGTGCGCCAGGCCAGCCGAAGCGCGGTTCAGGTCTCCCCCTCCCCTGCGCAGCGGGGGACGGGGGCCGGGGGGAGGGGGCTCCCAGCGGCATGCACCGGCAGCCAGCCAGTCCGCGCCCGACGTTCACCCCTCTCCCGCGCAGTTTGCGGGGGAGGGGCCGGGGGAGGGGGAACCCGCCGCATGCACCCGCCACCCGTCGAACCTCACCGCAGCCCGCACGCCGACCTCCACCCCCAATCCCTGGCTCCGCACGCACATAGCCCGGGCGGCGCGATGAAACTCCGGCCGCGTTGCGGGGTTGTAACCAGCGCCGCCGGAGTCCGCGGCGCTGGAAACCGATCAAGGGAGACCGGATTGCTGGGTGCCATCCCGTGGGCGGTCGTCGCGGCCGCCTTCATCGCCGTTGTACCGCTGGACGCGCAGGTGCGTCCCATGTCGGCCGAGGTGCCGGCGCCCGCGCGTGCGCGGACGCCCGGCGCGTCCGCCGCCGACATGGCGCGCAACTGGTACGGCGAGCTCCAGCGCCTGAGCGGGCACCTGGCGCAGGTGCACGAGCGCGCGCTGCAGAACCCCGAGCTCCGGCGCCGGCGCGACGCGCTGATGCAGGGCATTCAGCAGGCGATGGACGCGGCCGATCCAGAGCTGCGCACGCTGGCCAGCCGCGCGCGCCAGATTCCCGCCGAGGTGCAGACCGCCCAGCGGCGCGGCGACGCGCCCCGGCTGCGGTCGCTGGACCGCGAGGCGGCGCAGATCCGCGCCCGCTTCATGAACGTGGAGGCGGGCGTCATGCGCCAGCCGGCGGTCGCGCGCCAGGTGCGTGCGTACGAGGAGCTGCTTCGCCGCGAGATGATGCGCATCGAGCCGCTGACCGAGAGCCTGCTGGCCCGCAGCGCCGACCTCCAGCGCCTCCTGCAGGCTGCACTCGGCCAGCAGCAGGACTAGGCGGCCGGGGCCTCACGCGGCCCTTGACGCAGGGTGTAACGCCCGTTAGGTTGTACCTCAACAATAGCCCCCACGCTTAGTCGCGGTCACCTTGGTGCCGCGAATGCGCACCAGGGGGCTTTTTCTTTCCGGTTCACCCGTGGCCAAGGTTCCTTACACCAAGCCCGCGCTTCCGCCCGCGCAGCTACTGGCCCACGTCGTCTCCCGCGGGCTGGTTGTTCCAAACCCTGTCGAAGCGCTGCATGCGTTGGAGTACGTTGGGTACTACCGGCTGCTCATCTACATGCGGCCGTATCAGAGCACAAATCCCGCAACGGGCGTTCGGCACTTCGCGGCGGGTACGACCTTCGACCATGTACTGAGCCTCTACAGGTTCGACCGAGAACTTCGCCTGCTCTGCCTGGACGCGGTCGAGAAAATTGAGGTCGCACTTCGCGCCGCTGTAATCAGCCAGGTAGCGGTCCCGGCAGGACCGCATTTCTATCTGGATCCTGCTCACTTCGAACGGCTCGACCCATTCGTCGTCTTCTACCAGACCACACGGCGTGAAGATCGCCACCTGGCAGTGAAGCACTACCTTAGGCAGTACAGCACGCCGGATTCCCCTCCCATCTGGGCGGTGATGGAAGCGCTGACGTTCGGCGCTCTGTCGCGCCTGTATTCCGGGCTCGCGCTCAAGCACCGGAAGGCGGTAGCGCTCAGGTTCGGCTACGACGAGACCGTACTGGCTTCCTGGTTCCGCTCGATCAACCTCGTCAGAAACATCTCCGCACACCACAGCCGCCTCTGGAACTCCCCGATGCACGTGGACCAGCCCCTGGCGGCAAAGAAGCTGCGGTCCGAGATGACGCCCACGGATCGATTGTACGCGCGGCTTATCGTCCTCGGCGCACTGTTGGAAGCGGTCGACCCGGGGTCGGACTGGAAGCAGCGCCTGGTAGGCTTGGTGAAGCACTACCCTACCGTGCCATTGGGCCTGATCGGTATGCCTGCCGGGTGGGAAAACTCGCCGTTCTGGACCTGAGTCATGCCTCTGAAGGCACGTTCAATCCTCAGAGGTCATCGGGGAGCGTCCACACCAGCGAGGGTGTCAGGCGCAGCTGCTCCTCGATGTGCCGTATCCGCATCTGGCTCGCTGCGTCTCCGGTCGCCTGGTTCTCCAGCCTCATCGTGTGGTCTACCTGGCGGGCAAGATGACGGGCTGCACGGCTGATCCGGTCCTCTACCGTGGCGACCAGCGGCTGCCGGGGAACGAGGACGTAGTGCAGATCGGCACCGAGGGCGTCGGCGGCCTGGCGCAGCGCCTTCAGCGTCACCGCCTCGTCCATCTCACGCTGTTCCAGTTGCCCAGCCGCCTGTGCGGTGATCCCGAGCCGGGCGCCGAGGTCCTGCTGCCGCATTCCCAACGACGTGCGCAGCAGGCGAATCCAGCCGCCCTTCGGAGTGGCGAGAAGCCCCGCCTGCTCTCGCAGCGCCGAAAACCGGCGCTCCGTCTGCTGGCCGGCCAGGCTGGTCATCAAGTTGGTCTTCAGCATCGTTGTTCCCCTGAAACACGCACATGTCTGAGCTGTGAAGAAAGATATAACTTTCTCTGTTTCAGGTAAAGATAAAGGTATTGCTTTCTTGGTAGAACGCAGCCACCGCCCCGGGGCGGGTGTGCCCCCGGAGCGCTGGCTGTGTTATCTCCCCCCCGTGCCTGCTGCCCGTCGTTTGACGCGGTCTGTTCAAATCGTGGGTTCGCGGATGCGCGCCTCGCGGCGGCTTTCGCGCAGGTGCCAGAGCTCGTCGCGGAACACCTCGAACGCCGTCGTGAACGTTTGCGCGCGGGTGGCCGAGGGCGCGCCCGTAAAGTTCTCGACGGCGCGCTTGAGCGCCGTGTCGTCGCTGTAGCCGCAGCTTTCCGCCACGTTGCGCACCGTGCGGTTGGCTTCTTCCAGCAGCGTCAGCGCCAGCAGCACCCGCATCCACCCCAGCAGCCGCCGCGGCGTGGGAAGCCCCAGCTCGGCCGTCCAGTCGGCCACGGTGCGCTCCTGAACGGCAAAGATGGACGCCAGCACCTCCCGCCCGCCCCCGTCCACCACCGTTTCGGCAGTCGCGCGCAGGAGCGTACGCGCGTGCTCGCTCACCCACACGGGGAGCTGCGCCTCGATCCGGCGCTTCAGCGGGCGCGCGTGGGCCCGGCGCAGGGTGGGGTGCATGGAGGCGAAGGTGCGCTCCAGGTCCAGGTTCACCACCTCGCTGATCCCCGTGGCCAGCGCCGCGCGCAGGTGCTCGGCGCTCGCCGCGCGAAACGAGAGCGCCACCACCGCCGGTACGGAGGGCGTGGCGCGCATCAGCTGCTCCAGCGCCTGCAGCGCGCCGTCGCCCGGCTCGGTGCGCACCAGCAGCACCGTGCTGGGCGGCGCCGACTGGGCCTGCTCCGCCAGCTCGGCCCAGGTGGCGCACCGGCGCACCCGGTAGCGCCCTGCGGTCGATATGTGGTCAAAGTGGTCAGACAGGAGCAGCGCCGTCCGGGTGGCGTGGTCCACCAGGCCGGGAGGCGGAACGACGGGCGACTTCATTTCGGGCGTCTGATGTGTTGCACGTGGGTTGGGGACCGCGTATCCTGGGTTGACCACTTTGCCCACTTATCACGATCCTGGGAGACTCTCATGCACCGATTCACGTTCTGCGCCGCCGTGCTGGTGGCGCTCGCCGCGTGCGGCTCGGACGAGCCCCTGCATCCCTCCACCGCTGCGCCTGCCACGGAGGCATCCACGTCCGGATCGTCTCCGGCCGACTCGACGACGGCCAGGCCGGGCGCCGGCGGCATCATGATCGGCGGAGCGGGCTGATGTCTTCGCCGCGCTGTGTCGAACTCGGGTAGGTAGCGTCCATCCCAACCACCGGGACGGCGTGTCAGGAGCGAGCGAGGTCAGGGGGTGGGGCGGGTGCCCTCATTTCGTGCACCTGATGTGTTGCAAGTGGACAGGGGAACCGTGCATCTTAGATGGCTCCTTCATCCACTTCAAGCACCTCTCGCGGAGGCACCTATGCGCCGATTCACCATTTCCGCCGCCCTGCTGCTCGTCCTCGCCGCGTGCGGCTCGGACGTGCCCACGGCCCCGTCCACTTCTCTCCGTGCTTCGGGGGCATCCGCATCCGAGCTGGTGGGGGACACGCTTCCCCCGCCGCCGCCCCCGCCCTCCAACACGACGTCAGCCGGGACGTCGGAAGCGACTTCCGCTCAGTCGCCTGGCGGGATCATGATGGGCTCCGGTACCTAAGCCCTCAGTCCTGAGCGCCCTGGGCATCCGCGTGACCCGCGGGTGCCCACCGCTGCTCGATGAGGGAGCGCGCGAGTTGGCCGGCGAGATCGTTGGCCTTGGGGCGCGCGACTCCGCCCGAACGGAGTTGGTGATCCACCGCCTGCCGATGCTTGAGGTTGTCGAGCGCGGCTTCGGCTTTCGCGAGCGTGTCTCCTTCGCGCAGGGTCTCGGCGGCCGCATACGCTGTGGTCAGAGCCCGCTCTGCCTGCTCCCACAGCCCGAGGCTCAGGGCACCGAGGCCGAGTTCCAGCGGAGCCGCGGCGCGGAGGTTCTCGACTGCTCCGCTATCCAGCAGTTCCCAGGCTTCGCCCCACGCGACGAAGAAGGCCTCGCTTTCACCGACCGCACCGGCAGCGCGTGCGGTCGTCGCTGCAACGCGAAGGCGCTGAACTGGATCTTCGAAGCGCCCTTCCATCTCCCGCAGGACGCTGAACGCTCTCGTGAAGTGCCCCTGCTGGGTCCAGAAGTATGCGGCGTCGAATGCCAGCCTGAACAGCCCCGGGTCGGTGGATCCGTAGGCGGTCGCTGCCTGCCGCGCGTACCCCTCGGCTTCGTCGAACTGGCCAGCGTAGGTGGAAACGACGAACAGATCGTGAAGCGCCTTGGGAATCCACTCCGCCAGCCGGTGCCGCTTCGCCACGCGCAGGGCCGACTTCAGCGTCTCGCGCGCTCCCGGCAGGTCTCCCGCGAGCACCCGCAGGTTTCCGGCGCTGATGGTGGCGATCGCCTGCACTTCGGCATCGCCCGTCCACACGGCTACCCTGCGCGCCCGCTGAAACCACTGGCCCGCCTGCGGCGCCTGGCCCCGCTCGCGGAACAGGCACCCCGTCATCCACGCCATGCGTGCGTTGTTGGGCCAGGCGGCGGCGGCGGCTTCGGCGAAGGCCAGGGCGGTGCCGTGCGCGTCGTGTCCGATTGCCCAATCGGTAATGGCCAGGCACGCCCTGGCCAGCCGCGGCACGTCGACGTCGTCGGGGCGGCACATTTCGCCCGCGATCACCCCCACCGGCGCCCACAGCGCCTCATCCACCCCCTCGGTGGTGAGAACCTGCGCCTCCCACGCGCGCATGCCTTCGTCGTCGAACAATTCGCCGCTGTCCGCCGCGCCCTCGGCCCAGGCCATCACCATGCGCAGCGCCTGGAACAGGTGAATCGAGAACGGCGTGGGCGCCTCGAACATGATCACCGCGCCCAGCACCTCCGGCCCGGGCACCGCCAGGGGAAACGCAAAGTCGAGCGGTGCGGGCGGCAGCTCGGCGCTGCTCTGGTGTCGCTGAGTGGCCATCAATGATTGCACCCGGTGGGGGAACATGCCACAGCGCCCCAGGACGGGCGCCAGTATCCGCCGCTTAGTGTACTTCGTGGCGTCGCGTGCGTCTACAGCTTCTAATGAGGGTTCGTCGCAGCCGGTGCAACGAAACGCAATCTGTCGACAATCTTGCGTTCGCGCCACGCGCCGTGCGTTCCCTTGCCATCCCGCCGCCGGGGCGCCACAATCGGGGGGCGATACGCGTGCTTCCCTGAAGGCTTTGCAAGATGTCTGAACAGACCCGGATCCTCCTGGTGGAGGACAATCCCGACAACCACGAGATCTTTCGTACCATCCTGGAGCACTTCGGGTTCGAGGTCCATCACGCGTGGACGGCCGAGGAGGGGCTGGAGATGGTGGGCCGCGTGGTGCCCCGGGTGATCCTGATGGACATTGGCCTTCCGGGAATGGACGGGGTGTCGGCGACGCGCATCCTGAAGTCCGATCCCGCGACGGCCGGCATTCCCGTGCTGGCGATCACCGCGCACGCCCTGACGGAAGACCGCAACCGGGCGCTGGAGGCGGGCTTCGACGCCTACCTGACCAAGCCCATCGAGCCCAAGGAGGTGGTGGCCGCGGTGATGCGCTGGACGGGCCCCCCGCAGCCGGATCCGGGGCAGGGGAGCGGCGGCTAGGGGCGGGTGGTCTGCACGGGGACGGCGTGCTCGCACAGGCGCGACAGGTCGCGGTCGGATAGCTCCTCCCACCCGGGCGGAACCTGGTAGAACCGCCGGCGCTCGTTGGCGCTCTGAAAGGTGAGCCACCCCTCGACGGCGTCTTCGTGCAGGTGCGCGCCGGCCGCTTCATCCCCCAGGCGCAGCGTGGGCTTGGTGTCCCACACCTGCCACTCGATCCCCCGCTCGTCACGGATTTCGCGCAGCGACATTCGCCTTTCCCCCTCCCGTGGGTTCCCCCCGCCCGTCCGGCCGTTTCCGCATCCTCCGTTCCCAGCGGCGCCCCGGCAAAGGCGCCCGCTCCTTCGGCGTCCTTCCTTCTTGTAGTCTGCACGCGCACCGCACCTGCCGGAAGGCGCGCGTTGTCATCCCGATGGAGCGGCCACGCCTCCTCCAGCCCCTACACGAAAGCCAGGCAGCGACTGAGGGATCCGCCACACACTCGCCCCCGCGCCCCTGAACGTCCGGTTCAGCCGAACCAGTCCCCGAATCGCGCCGCGTGCGGACGTGAGCACTGCACGGCCGAAGCCCGCGCTGTCATCCCGATGGAGCGGTCCCGGCGAGCCTGCATGCGCGCCGTGCTCCGCAGCGACTGAGGGATCCGCCACACACTCTGCCCGACGTGCCGCGGCTCGCATTCAGCGAGGCCGGTGCAGATCCGCGGTTTGCGTGTCCGTTCGCGACGACAGGAAGAGATTGGGATTGGTGAGGCCTCCGCATGCGTGTGTAATCGCGCGGTGTGTGGCGGATCCCTCAGTCGCTGCGGTCTACGGAGCAGGGGCAGGTTTTCCGTGGCCGCTCCATCGGGATGACATCGTGCGGGTCATCCGCCGGCCGCTACGGCGCGGCGCAGCTCGGGGAGGCGGCGGTACAGGTCCTGGCCCGGGCAGAGCGTCGGGGCGTTGTCCTTGTGGCCGGTGATGAGTTCCGGGGACACGCGGTAGCGGCGCGCCAGGTGGGCCACCAGCCGTCGCAGGCTCTGGTACTGCGCGTCCGTCACCGCCTCGTTCTCGAAGTTGCCCTCCAGCACCACCTGCACGTGCCCGCGCAGGTCGTACTGGGTGTTGGAGTCGCCCACGTAGCCCACCTCCCGCCCTTCGCCCACCGCGCCGTCGTAGGCGACGTAGTAGTGGTAGGGGATGTCGGCCCAGGCCTTCTTGACGCGGCCGTCGCCCAGCGTCCCTTCCTCCTGCGAAAAGCGCTGCAGGGCGCGCAGCTTGTCTGCCAGGGGGCGGGCCGGGTCCTGCGCGCCGGCGGTGTGGTGCACGGTGATGCGCACGGGCTGGTGCGGCTGCATGGGCAGCACCGGCGCGCGGGCGCCCCACTGCGCGCGGGTGACGATGGCGGGCTCGTCCGCGGGCCGTGGGGCGCCCGCGGGGCGGCAGGCGCCGGTGGCGGCGGCCGCGATCAATGCGATGGAAAGGCGGGAGAGGATGTGCATGGTCCGTTGGCGAGGGGCGGATGGATTTGGGGCCGCGCGACGCGGGGGGCTGGCTTTCGGGGGCGGAGGTGTTTACGTTGTCCACTAATCAATCACAACCACCCTTTGATGATCGCATGGACAGAGACGAGGGAAGGAACCGGGTTCCCAAGCGCCGCGGGCCCACGCCCAAGCATTTGCGCGATCCGCGCCCGGCGGGACCGCGCTGCCCAGCGCGGTGCATGGGCGGTCGCGTGCTCGGGTCCGAGAGCGGATCCATGAGTACGCTGTGCCCGCAGTGCGGCGGCAGCGGCGAGATGCTGCTGTCGGCCGCGGCGCTTTCCGAATAGGCCCTTTCCGCGCGCCGGCCGGGATTTCGCGCCCCGGCCGGCGCACGGAACGCCCGATGGCTCGCGGCGGTGCTCCCAACGGGTGCGGCCGGCTTTTCCGTCCGCGTTCGTTTGGCACCCCACTGCGAGCCTCGATGTTCCGAGGCTTCGCATCCATCGGCGCGCCGGCCTACGTGGCGGGGGTGCCGCCCGCCGCCTCGGCCGTGGTGGGCAGGTACAGGGTGAAGACCGTGCCGCGGCCGGGCTCGCTCTCCACCCAGATGTAGCCCGATGCCTGCTTTACGATGGCGTAGACGATGGAGAGCCCCAGGCCGGTGCCCTTGCCCTCGGCCTTGGTGGTGAAGAACGGGTCGAAGATGCGCTCGCGGGCGGCCGGATCGATGCCTTCGCCGGTGTCGGCGATCGTCATCACCGCGTACCGCCCCGGCAGGATCCGGAATCCCCCGCCGTCTTCCCCGGGCGGCACCTCGCGGCTGCCGGTGCTCACCCGCAGCGTTCCCCCCGCTGGCATGGCGTCGCGCGCGTTGGCGGCCAGGTTCATCACTACCTGGTCGATCTGGCGCGGGTCCGCCACCACGTGCAGCGGCCCCGCCGACAGCTCCGCCTGCACCTTGATCGCCTGCCCGATCAGCCTTCCGGAAAGCTGAAGCGCGTCGCGGACGGCGGCGTTCAGCTCTACCCGCTGCGGCTGCACGGCGTTGATGCGGCTGAAGCCCAGCAGCCGCCGCGCCAGTGCGCTTGCCGCGTCCAGCGCGTGCAGGGCCAGGCCCAGGTCGTCGTGCGCCGGCGTATCGCGGGAGAGCTGCTGCCGGGCCATGTCGGCGTTGCCGCGGGCCACCGTCAGCAGGTTGTTGAAGTCGTGGGTGATGCCGCTGGTCAGCCGGCCGATCACCTCCAGGCGGTCGGCGTGCTGCAGCTGCTGCTCCAGCAGGTGGTTCTGCGCCTGCAGCCGCCGCTGAAGGAAGTGCACGTCGAGCACGTTGCCCACGCGCAGCAGCGCCTCGTCTGGCTCGAAGGGCTTGGCGATGAAGTCGCGGGCGCCGCCCTGGAAGGCGCGCCGCCGCGCTTCGGGCGTTGCGTCGCCGGTGAGCACCAGCACGGGCGGCATGCGGGTGCTGGGCAGCGCCGCGAGCTGGTCCAGCACCGCATAGCCGTCCAGGTGCGGCATGTGAAGGTCCAGCAGCAGCAGGTCCGTCGCGCGCTCGGCCACCCGCGCGGGCACCGTGCGCGGGTCGGCCGTGGTTTCCACCGATCGGTACCCCGCGCTGGCGAGAATGCGCGAGAGCAGGTGCAGGTTGGCGGGCTCGTCGTCCACCACCAGCAGGCGGGCGTCGGGATGCGCGGCGGGCGGCAGGGTCATGAAGGGTCCTTCAAAGTATGCGGCGGGGTCCAGGCCAGGTTCGGGAGCTCCCGGAAGCGACGTCCCGATGCCCGATTTCACGGGCGGGGCGAATCCCTCAAAATATCGGTGTTAGGCTGGAAAGGAAACGTTGAGATCGTAACGATCCGCTGGACATGATCTGCTCGCGCCTGGAGGCCAGCAGTTACGCGCGCGGCAGGCTCGCACCTGTCCGGCTGTGAAGGCATGAAACGGACGCACGGCAAAGGAGCCACGCGTCCATTGTTACCTTGGTTCCGGGTTAGCCGGGTGCTGCGCAGCACCAGAACGCGCCCTCCCGCCAGCACCGTACGCCCGGCTCACTCCTGCGATTCGCATCCAACTCCGTCATTGTCGGCATCGAGCCGGTGCGGATCGGCGCCGGGCACGCTCACCGGGCGCCCTACGTCAGGGCAATCGAGATCGTAGCCGTTCCACGCTGGGTACTCTGCGAGCCCCTCGTCCGGCGACGGGACATCACGCACCAGCGTGGATGTCTCCTCGTCGATGGGCTCCGGGACGGCTTCGTATGTAGTCGGCGCGGTCGTGAGCTGCCCAGGGCTCGCGACCAACGTATTCACCTGCGTATCAACAGCGATCTCCACCCGATCGGGGCCGCAGGCAAGCAACGCACTACCCATCAGAAGCATCAGCACTGCAGCGTCTCGTCGCATCATAAACAACTCCCCATTCAAGCTAAGGACAAATCGTAACCGTTCAGGTGGCAGCAGCCAGGAGCTTGGGTGCAGCGTTGCCGGAGCGCAGGGCGGCGATGGAAAGAGCAATGAAGTCGAGCGGGTGCACCTTCTGCTGCTGGCAGGTGGCGCTGACCGAGAGGATCCGCTCGGCATAGCGGAGCCCTGCTTCGCTCTGGTTGCCGAAGCAGCCCTTCCTCCATAGCACGGCTTTTCGCAGCGCCCGCTCCGCCGCGTTGTTGGTCAACTCGATCGGCTCGTCCAGGAAAGTCCACAGCGACGGCCAGAGCTTCAGCAGGTTGCGGCTCAGTCCCGCCACCCGCCTGTTGATTGATTTCTCCCCGCGTTCCACCAGGCCCCGGAAGGATGCCTGGATCGGGCTCATCTCGCGTTTGAGCCCCTCCCTGTCCAGGCTCCCTTCCCGGAACTTTCGCCATCGTTCGAATACCCGGTCGCACACCTTTTCGCCCGCGGCCGCGAACTCCGCCGCCTTCCCGCCCCGCAGCCCCAGCTTTCTGAAGTTCCTCGGCAGGTGAGCCCAGCAGAGCTGCCGCCAGTCGTAGATCTGGTACGCACACCAGCGGTCGCTGCTGACGATCCCGCCGAAGTCGCCCAGGAACTTCTTCAACTCAGCCGCGCCCCGGCTCCGGCCCAGGTGGAACGCCGTCGCGCGCTGCGCCACCCCGACCCACAGCCACATCTTCTTCCCACAGAGCTTCCAGGGCGTCTCATCCACGCCCGCCCATCCACTCGATCTCACCTCCGAGTGCGCCTCGCGGTATGCCGCTTCCAATGCGGCACTCGTCTCCTGCGTGCATGCCTCACTACTGCCCAGCGACGGTGCCGGCACGTCCAGCAGACGACTCAGCAGGTCCACCGTAGACCGGCGGCTCAGCCGGTAGTGCCCGGCCAGCAGCCCCGCCAGCGCCGTGAGCCGCGGCCCGAAGTGCTTGCCGCCCACTTCCGCCGGCAGTGGTGCACGCGTCAGCTTCGAACACTTCGGGCAGCGCAGGCACACCATCCGGTGCTCCTTTACCTCCGCGCGAATCGGGGGAAGCTCCACCACCTGGTGCGCGTGTACCGGCCGGCCTTCCTCCGCCTCCGCCAGCGAGTGCCCGCAATGCCCGCACGCCTCCGGTACGTGCTCGATCTGCTCCACCCGCTCCGGCGGGAGCAGTGCGCGATGGTGGCCGCGGTGCCCCGGCTGCCCGCCGCGCTTCCTCCCCTTCGGCTTCTTCCCGGGGCGGACCACACCGGGAGGATCCGACGACGGGGGTTTGGACGAGTTCGTTGAGTTCTGCGCCAGCCGCGCCTCCAACTCGCGCACCCGCTCCTCCAGCAGGGCGACGGTCGCCTCCAGCCCCCGAATCGCCGCGCGCACTGCGGGCGAGAGGACTTCACCAGCCGCCTCCAGCTGCTCTATGATGCTCATGGGCCACAATATGTAGTGCTCATGTGAACAAAGTCTACAGTTTTGTACAACCCACTGAACGGTTACTTCGCTGCAACAACCACACGAAGTCCACCTTCGTGGACTGGCCTGCTTCCGTGGATCGGACGGCTGGTGGCACGCCCGGGCCTCGCCGACACCGCCGGCGGCAGCCAACCTTTACACCCCCACGCCACGCTCCAGCAGTTCGCGGGCGTGCTCCAGCGACACGGCACTCTCGGGGTCGCCGCCCAGCATCCGGGCGATCTCCTGCACGCGGTCGGCCGACTCCAGCGGCGTCACCTCGGTGGTCGTGCGGCCGTCGCGCTCGCCCTTGCGCACCAGCAGGTGCACGTGGGCGCGGCTGGCGATCTGGGGAAGGTGCGTGATGGCGAACACCTGGTGAGTGCCCGCGACCTCCCTCATCTTGTCTCCCACCTGCAGCCCCACCCGCCCGCCGATCCCCGCGTCCACCTCGTCGAACACCAGCGTGGGCACCGAGTCCAGCCGCGCCAGGATGGTCTTCAACGCCAGCATGATGCGCGACATCTCGCCGCCCGACGCCACGTGCGACAAGGCCTTGGGCTCGAACCCGCGGTTCAGCGACACGCGGAACTCCACCTCCTCGGCCCCGAACGCGCCTGCCTGGGCCAGCGGAACGCGCTCCGCGCGAAACACCGCGCCGTTGCTCATCCCCAGCTCGGGGAGCACGGCGCTCACCTCCGCCGACAGGCGCTCCATGGCGGCCTCACGCGCGGCGGTCAGGCTGGCGGCGGCCGCGGCGAGCGCCTCTTCGGCGGCGGCGAGCTTCTTCTTCAATCCCCCGAGCTCCCACTCGGCGCCCTCCACCAGGTCCAGCTCCGCCCGGGCGCGCCGGCCCACCTCGATCACCTCGTCCAGCGTCTGCCCGTACTTGGACTTCAGGCGAAACACCAGGTCCTGCCGGCGGCGGATCTCTTCCAGGCGCCGCGGGTCGTGCTCGATGGTGGAGTTGTACCGCTCCATCCGCTCGCCCAGCTCCTGCAGCGAGTAGTAGACGGTGTCGTACAACTCGCGGACGTCCTCCTGGGCCGGGTCGATGCGCACGAGGCTGTCGATTTGCCGCCGCAGGCTACCCACCTCGTGAAGCAGCGCGCGCTCGGAGCCGCTGACCGCGTCGGCCAGTCCGCCCGAGAGCGCTTGCAGCTCTTCGGAGTGGCTGAGCCGGCGTGCTTCGTCCTCCATCTCCTCCTCTTCGCCCGGCTTCAGCGACACCGCCTCGATCTCGTCGGCCTGAAAGCGCAGGAAGTCCGCGCGCTGGGCCGCATCCCGCCGCCGCGTGTCGAGCTCGGAAATGTCGCGGCGCAGGGCCACGGCCTGGCGGTGCGCCTCGCGAACGGCGGCAAGCAGATCGCCGTGGCCGCCGTACGCATCGAGGATCGCCCGCTGCTCGTCGCGCTTCAGCAGCGTCTGGTGCTCGTGCTGGCCATGCAGGTCCACCAGTGCACGTCCCAACTCGCCCAGCACGGCGGCGGTCGTGGGGGATCCGTTCACCCACGCGCGGTTGCGGCCGGCGGCGGCCACCTCGCGCTTCAGCACCAGCACGCCGTCCTCGTCGGGATCGATGCCGCGCTCGTCCAAGATGCGGTCCACGTCCTCGCGCCCGGCGACGTCGAACACGCCCTCGACGGAGGCCCGGTCCTCACCCGCACGCACCACGTCGGCGGACGCACGCTCGCCCAGCAGGAGCGAAAGCGCGCCCACGATGATGGATTTGCCCGCGCCTGTTTCGCCGGTGAGCACGTTGAGCCCCGGACCCAGCCGAACCGAAAGCCGGTCGATCAGCGCGAAGTTGCGGATCCGCAGCTCGGAAAGCATGAGCGAAGATACACCGAAGATGGACGGTGTTCAAGAGGGATGAACAGACAGTGCGTGAGTGCGTCAGCGCGCTTGAAAACCCGTACGGCACATCCGCCGCTCGCCACGCGCGCTCTACCTGCCCGTGCAGTCCGCGAAGGCGGACTTCGTGAAGTTCCAGCCGCGGTTTCAACCGCCCGGGCAGAGGCCGAGGCCTCGGGTACAATGCCCGCCTACGCGACGACGGGAGGAGGGCCCCAGGAAACCCGTGGCCTCCACATTCGTCACCGCTGCCGCGCCCAAGCGATTACGCATCCGCCGTTAGATCCTTCGGCCCGCGTGGTTCGGCGGACAGGCAGGTCCGGTGCGCCTGGGCCTCAGGATGACAGGGCTCGTCGCCACGCCGACTAGATGCACCGTCCCGAGCCTGGTGTGTACCCCCTCTCCCACGCTGTTTGTGGGAGAGGGTGGCACGCGTGTCAGCGCGGCCGGGTGAGGCCCCCACGGCAGCCGAGGACCCACCACCTACATCAAAAACTTCGTCGCCAGCCCAAGCAGCAGAAAGAACCCGCACATGTCTGTGAACGCGGTCACGAAGATGGACGAGGCCACCGCCGGGTCAACCTTGAATCGCTCCAGCATGATGGGCACGAACGCCCCCGCGAAGCTGCCTACGGTCAGGTTCATCCACATGGCCAGCATCACCACCATTCCCACCAGGGGATTCCCCTCCAGCGTCCACGCCAGCCCCGAAACGATCAACCCGATCACCAGGCCGTTGCCCAGCCCCACCAGCAGCTCCTTGCGGACGATGGACCAGCGCTGCTCCGCCGTTTCCGTCGAAAGCGCCAGGCGGCGGATGGTGACCGCCAGCGCCTGCGTGCCGCTGTTGCCGCCCAGCCCCGCCACCATCGGCATCAGCACGGCCAGAAAGGTCAGCGCCTGGATGGTCTCCTCGTACACCAGCACCACCGTGGCGCCCGCGGCGGCGGTGCACACGTTCAGCATCAGCCACGGGAGGCGCGAGCGCACCGCGTCCCACCATCCGCCGCGGATCTCCTCCTCGCCGGACACGCCGACGAACTTCAGGATGTCCTCGGTGGTCTCGGCCTCGATGACGTCGATCACGTCGTCGAAGGTCACGCCGCCCAGCAGCCGCCCCGCCGTGTCGACGACGGGGACGATGGTCAGGTTGTAGCGCGACACGATGCGCCCCACCTCTTCCTGGTCGGTGTCGGGGAGCACCACCGCGATGGGCTCGTTCACCATCCCGTGCACCGGCGTGTCCGGGTCCGCCGTCACCAGCGAGTTCAGCGACACGGTGCCCTGCAGCACCTCGTGGTCGTTTACCACGAACACCAGGCCGTAGAACTCGGCCATGTTCTGCGCCTGGCGCCGCACCTCGGCGATGGCCTGCATCGCGGTAAGCCCCGTCCCCACGATCACGAGCTCGCCCGTCATGATGCCGCCGGCCGACTCTTCGTCGTAGGCCATCAGGTCGCGGATGTCGCCCGCGTCCTCGTGCGACAGCGCCGCCAGCACGCGGTCGCGGTCTTCCGGGCCCATCTCGCCGATCATGTCGGCCGCGTCGTCGTCCGAAAGCTCGGCTACGACGGCGGCGATGTCGTGCGGGTCCAGCGCGGCCAGCGACTCTTCCGGATGCTCGTCGGGCTCCATCTCCGACAGCGCGTCGGCGGCCAGCCCGGGGTCTTCCGGCGCCAGGGCCGACAGCACGCGCACGCGGTCGTCCTCGTCGAGCTGCTCCAGCAGGTCGGCGATGTCGGAGCCGTGCGAGAAGGTGTCGAGAAAGGCGTGCAGCGCAGAGTCGTCGCCCGCCTCCAGCAGCTCGTGGAGGTGGTCGATGGGATCCAGGTCGCTGGCGGCGGACATCGCCGTCATCAGGTCATCACGTGTGTATCGAAGTGGTGAACGGGGCCGGCGGAAGGCGTCACGCGCCCGCGCCGCCGGACAGGAACTCGCGAAGCAGCGCCTCCTGGCGCCGGAACATCTCCGAATCGGCGCGGCCCTCGCCCTCCGGGTGCTCGTACCCCAGCACGTGCAGGGTGCCGTGCATGGCCAGGCGCAGCAGCTCCTCTCCAGGGTCCGCACCCAGCTCCGCCGCCTGCCGCGCCGCCTGCTCCACCCCCAGGTACACGTCGCCCAGCGGCGGCTCGCCCGAGCCGTTCAGGTTGAACGAGATCACGTCCGTAGCCCAGTCGTGGTCCAGCCACTCCCGGTTGAGCGCGGTGATCTCGTCGTCGCCCACCAGCGCGACGGAAACCTCGCCCTCGGCGACCCCCTCGGCGCGCAGCACGTGGCGCACGGCGGCCTCGATGCGCTCCGCGTCCACCGCGGGCACCAGCCCCTCGCCTACGCTCACCTGGACGTCGATCTCATCCATGCGCCACCGCGTTCGGCTGCTCGGCGCGCTCGCGGGCGCCGTTCGGCTCCGGCGCGGCCCCGCCGCCGGCCACGCCCGTGGGGTAGTCGAGGCGCTGATGATACATTCCGCTCAGCACCTTGGCGAGCACTTCGCGGGCGATGGTGATCTCGCGAAGAGTAAGCGGGCACTCGTCCAGCTGCCCCGCGGCGATCTTGCCGTCGACGATGCGGTTCACCAGCTCGCGGATGCGCTCGGGCGTGGGGTCGTGAAGCACCCGCGCCGCCGACTCCACCGAGTCGGCCATCATCACCACCGCCGTTTCGCGCGTCTGCGGCTTGGGGCCGCCGTATGAGAACTCGGCCGGGTTCAGCCGCGCCTCGGGGTCTGCGCTGCGCGCCTGCTCCATGAAGAACGAGATGGGCTGCGTGCCGTGGTGCTGGGCGATGAAGTCGCGCACGGCTTGCGGGAGCCGGTACTCCGCCGCCAGCCGCAGCCCCTCGACCACGTGGCTGCGAACGACGGCGGCGCTCATCGCGGGCTTCAGCCGGTCGTGCGGGTTGCGGCCGCGCGGCTGGTTCTCGATGAAGTACAGCGGCTTGGTGATCTTGCCCACGTCGTGGTAGTACACGCCCACCCGCGCCAGCAGCGCGTTGGCGCCGATGGCGTTGCACACCGCCTCCGCCAGGTTGGCGACTGAAATGGTGTGCGCGTACGTCCCCGGCGCCTCCAGCGACAGCCGCTGAAGCAGCGGGTGCTTGGGGTCGGCCAGCTCCATCAGCGTCTGGTTGGTGGTCACCCGGGTGAACCACTCGGCGACGGGAAGAAAGCCCATGGCCAGCAGCGTGCTGCCGATGCCGTTCACCGCGCCCCACAGCACCCCCCAGCCGATCTCCTCGGCCCCGCGGGCCCGCAGCAGCCCCACCGCCAGCACCGCCGCCGCGTACGCCAGGGCGATGACGGCGATCAGCCCCCATGCCTGGAAGCGGCGCTGCGCCATCCGCAGCCCGAAGGCCGCCGCCGCGCCCGCCACCGCCGCCTCGAAGGGAACCACCATCCCCACGAACGGCTGCTGCCCGCCCAGCAGCAGGGCCAGCACCAGGGCCAGCACCAGCGCCAGCCGCCCGCCCCACAGGACGGCCGCGACCAGCGTGGCGAAGGGGATGGGGATCAGCTCCGGGGGCAGGTCGAACCGGCCGATGGGCGATGCGATTCCCGCCACCGCCAGCACCAGCAGCCCCAGGAAGATCACCGCGCGGTCGTCGGCGTAGATCGTGGGGCGGACGATGCGGAGCAGCGCGCCCACGATCAGCAGCAGCAGCGCGTTGAAGAGCACCGCCCCGATCACCCGCGGCAGGGCGTGGCTGCCGGCCGCCTCGCCGGGATGGGCCTGCAGCGCCTCCTGGTAGGCACGCAGCCGCTGCACCTCGCGCTCGCCGATCTGCTCGCGCGCGCCCACGATCCGCTGGCCGGCCAGGATGCGCTCGCGCACCGAGTCGACCGCCGCCGAGGCGCGGGCGCGCGCCGCGCCCGTCAGCGAGGTGTTCTCGGCCAGGCTGGGGCGAAACCAGCGCACCAGCAGCAGGCGCTGCAGTTCCGCCGCGTCCACCCCCGCCTCGGCCGGCAGCCGCGCCTGGGCGGCGCGGTAGAACTGGTCGGCCGTGTACACCGAGTCGGACGGCACCAGGCGCTCGCCCCCCGCCAGCCCCCTCACCCGCACCGCCGAAATTCCCTCCGCCCCGGGCGAAGACGACGCCACGCCGCGGGGGAGCAGGTCGCGCGCGGCCTGCTCCGTCGCCGTCCGCAGCTGGGCGCGGCGCACCGGGTCGGCCAGCACCTCCAGCGCGCCGAGGGTGGTGGGGATGCGGGCCCGGTCCAGCACGCCGCGCACGGCCTGGGAAGCGCCCCCGGCGGGCGCCGCGGCCAGCGCCTGCTCCACGGCGCCGAAGAACCCGCGGACCCCGGCGACCACGCTGTCGGCCACGCCCGGCCGGTAGTCGAACACGGGGGGCACCCCGCGCGCCGCCTCGTCGCGCTCGCGGAGCAGCTCATCGGGCGACTTGGGGACGGAGAACGGCACCTGTGCGATCACCTCGTCGCGCGCCACCACCCCGCGCTCCAGCACGGGGACGTCCGCCGTCTGCGCGCCGGGAAAGAGCGCGTGCACGGCCACGGCGACCGCCAGCAGCACCCCTGCGCGCAGGCCGTGGTGTAGCACCGCGGCCATCCCGGCCGGGGGCACGGGGGCCACGGGCTCGCGCGGCGCGGCGCGGCGTTCGGGGAAGGGGCGCTCCCCGGAGGGCTTCATCCCCGCTTCTCGTCCGCGTCCGAGACTTCGCCGCGCGCCGCGTCGTACGCGCGGATGATGTCCTTCACCAGGCGGTGGCGGATCACGTCGGAGCCGCTCAGGTACGAGAAAGCGATCCCCTCGATCCCCTTGAGCACCGACTCCACCTCCACCAGCCCGGAATCTTCGCGGCGGGGCAGGTCCACCTGCGTCTTGTCGCCGGTGATCACCGCCTTGCTGTTCATTCCCAGGCGGGTGAGGAACATCTTCATCTGCGCCCGCGTGGCGTTCTGCGCCTCGTCCAGGATGACGAAGGCATCCTGCAGGGTGCGGCCGCGCATGTACGCCAGCGGCGCGATCTCGATGGACCGGCTTTCCATGGCCCGCCGCAGCCGGTCGGGCGGGATCATGTCTTCGAGCGCGTCGTACAGCGGGCGCAGGTAGGGGTCGATCTTTTCCTGCAGGTCGCCCGGAAGGAAGCCCAGGTTTTCGCCCGCCTCCACCGCCGGCCGCGCCAGGATGATGCGCTTCACCCGCTTCTTGTAGAGCGCGTCGACGGCCATGGCCACGGCCAGGTACGTCTTGCCCGTGCCCGCCGGCCCGATGCCGATGACCACGTCGTTGTTCTCGATGGCCTCCAGGTACTTGGCCTGGCCCTCGCTCTTGGGGCTCACCGTCTTCTTGGGCCCCGGCACCGTCACCCGGCCCGCCGCGTCGGCCAGGCGCCGCACGCCGTTCTCCGAGCGAGACGCGTCCAGGTAGCGCGACACGTCGTCCACTCCGAAGGGCACGCCGTTGCGCGCCATCTCCACCATGTGCTGCGCCACGGGAACCGCGCGCTCCACGTCCTGCAGGTCGCCCGAAAGCAGCAGGTGGTCGTCGCGCAGCACCACCCGCAGGTTGGCCGCCTTGCCCAGCTCCAGCAGCGTCGCGTCGTTCACGCCGCTCAGCGCCAGCGGATCGGCCCCGTCCGCCGGAATCCGGTGCTGCACCGTGTTGTTCTGATCAGCCATCTATCCTCTTGCCATGCTTCGACTTGTGCCAGCCGCGTCCTCACGCCTCCTCAACGGCGGAGGGGCGAGGATTTCCCCGCCCCTCCCTGCCGTGATACACCGACCGTGCCGCCGTGTGCGCCTATCCGGCGGCGGGCTCGCGCACGCGCACGTGCACCTCCGCCAGCTGCTCGTCGGCGATGGCCGTGGGGGCGTTTTCGAACGCGGCGCGGGCGCTGGTGGTCTTGGGAAAGGCCACCACGTCGCGCAGGCTCTGCGCACCCGCCAGCAGCATCACCAGCCGGTCGAAGCCGAACGCGAACCCCGCGTGCGGCGGCGCGCCGAACCGGTACGCCTCGAGCAGAAACCCGAACTTGGCCTGCGCCTCGTCCGGCCCGATTCCCATGGCGGTGAACACCGCCTGCTGCACCTCGGGAACGTGGATGCGCACGGAGCCGCTCGCCAGCTCGTTGCCGTTGTACACCGCGTCGTACGCCCGCGACCGCAGCCCCATCCGGTACAGCTCGCGCGCCGCGTCGCCCGAGGGCGTACCGTCGGCGGTGGCGGCGACGATGGCCTGCACCGCGTCGTCCGCCGGCATGCTGAAGGGGTTGTGCGCGTACACCAGCCGGCCGTGCTCGGCGTCCCAGTCAAAGACGGGAAACTCCGTCACCCACAGCCAGGCGTGGCGGCTCTCGTCCAGCAGCCCCAGCTTGCGTCCCAGGTGCCGGCGCAGCTCGTCCAACGCGCCGTCCAGCTCCGGCCCCGCTGCCTCGCCCTCGCCGCGGAAGTGGCCGACGACGGCCACGAACAGGTCGCCCGCCTCCACCCCCGACGCTTCGTAGAAGGCGTTCGCACGCCCCTCGTCCAGCGCCTTGGCGAACTGCCCCGACAGCCCGTCGTCCCCGCGCTTCACCCAGAGCGCGCCCGCCGCGCCGCCGCGCCGCGCCACCTCCTGCAGCTCGTCAAGCTCCTTGCGCGACAGCCGCGCCCCGCCCGGAATGCGCAGCCCGCGAATGCGCTGGGGTGTGCCCTCCGTCGCCTGGAAGATGCGGAAGTCGGCGCCGCGCAGCACCTCGGTAACGTCCACGATCTCCAGCGGAATGCGCAGGTCGGGCTTGTCGGTGCCGTACCGGCGCATGGCCTCGGCGTACGTCATCCGCGGGAAGGGCGTTTCCAGCTCCACCCCCGCCACGGCGGCAAAGACGGCGGCCATCAGCCCCTCGCCCACCCGGAACACGTCTTCCTCATCCACGAACGCCATCTCGGCGTCGATCTGCGTGAACTCCGGCTGGCGGTCGGCGCGCAGGTCCTCGTCGCGCAGGCACTTGGCGATCTGGAAGTAGCGGTCGTACCCGCTCACCATCAGCAGCTGCTTGTAGATCTGCGGCGACTGGGGAAGCGCGTAGAACTCGCCGGGATGCACGCGGCTGGGCACCAGGAAGTCGCGCGCCCCCTCGGGCGTGGGCTTGGTGAGCAGCGGCGTTTCGATTTCCAGGAAGCCCTGCCCCGACAGGTACGCCCGCGTGGCCAGCGCCGCCTCGTGGCGGATGACCAGGTTGCGCTGAAGGGCCGGCCGGCGCAGGTCCAGGTAGCGGTAGCGCAGCCGCAGCTCCTCGGCCGGCAGCTCCTCGTCGGCGGCGTAGTCCACCTGGATGGGGAGCGGCTCGGCGCGCGTCAGCACGCGAAGCGCCGTGCCGCGCACCTCCACCTCGCCGGTGGCCAGCGCGTCGTTGTGCTGGCCGTGGATGCGGGGAAAGATGGTGCCTTCCACCTGCACCACGTCCTCCGGCCCCAGCCGCCGCGCCTCGGCGAGGGCGTCGGCCGGCGTCCACGCCGGGTCGAACGACACCTGCACGATGCCCTCGCGATCGCGCAGGTCCAGGAAAACGATGCCGCCCAGGTCGCGGCGGCGGTGCACCCAGCCGGCCACGGTAACGGGGTTGCCTGCATCGGCGGCGCGCAGCGAGCCGGCTGCGCGGGTGCGGTACGCGGTGGCGAATTGGTCGGTCATGCGCCAGGGTACGGTGCGCGGGCCGGGGCCGCGCCGGCCGGCGCGCCACGGCGCACGCGCCAGCGGGAATACAGGTACACGGAAGCGGCCACCCCGGCCGCGTCGGCCACCCAGTCGAACACGTCGGGCGAGCGGCCGGGAACGAACATCTGGTGGATCTCGTCGCTGGCGCCGTACGCAACGCCCAGGAGCACCGCCAGCGCCATCGGCAGCGACGACTGGTGCACGGCGAACGCCAGGCATGCGCCCAGCACGGCGTAGGCGCCGAAGTGCAGCACCTTGTCGACGTACGGCACCTCGGGCGCGGGCAGCGTCGGCTGGGCCGACAGGCTGAAGATCACCGCCGCCCAGGCCAGCGCGGGCAGCCAGGCCAGCACACGGCCCATCAGGACGCTTCCGCCTCGGCCAGCACGGCCACGAACTCGTCGGGCGTGGCCGCGGCGGCCAGGCGCGCGCGAAAGTCGTCGCGGCGCACCATGCGAGAGATGCGGCTGAGCGCCTTCACGTGCTGTCCCCCCGCGGCCTCGGGCCCCACCAGCAGAAAGAACAGGCGCACCGGCTCCCCGTCGAGCGCGTCGTAGTCCACGGGCTGGGGCGTCACCCCGGCGGCCATCACCAGGGCGTGCACGCCGTCGCACCGGCAGTGGGGAATGGCCACGCCGCTGCCCACGCCCGTGCTCAGCACCTCCTCGCGCTTGCGCACCCCCTGCAGCACGCCCTCCTCGTCGGCCACGGCGCCGGCCTGGTGCAGCACGCCCACCAGCTCGCGCAGCAGGTCTTCCTTCGAAGCGCCCCGCAGCGGCACGCGAACCCGGTCGGGGGTGAGCAGCTCGCTCAGCAGCACAGGGAACCTCTGACACCGATAAACGTTCAGGCCACGCGCGTGGCGTGGCCGGGGGTGCGGACTTTGCAAAACCTAACGCACGCCCCACACCCCAGCAAGCGCGCGGGGAACACGGGCGCCGGTGCGGTGAATCAGCATGGTTCAGGCCCTTTGCAGCCCAGGACTAGACCCCACGGAATGATCGCCACCGCGCAGCAGACCGCCGCCGCCCCCGACCTGGTGGGCATGCTCCCCGAAGAGGCCGAGGCCGCCCTCCGGGAGCACTTCGCCGCGCGCGGCCAGCCGGGCTACCGCGTGGGCCAGGTGCTGCGCTGGGTGTACGAGCGTGGCGCCTTCGGCTTCGGCGACATGACCAACCTGCCGCAGGGGGAGCGCGCCGCCCTGGCCGAAGCCTTCTCCTTTACCGCGCCCGAGCCGGCCAAGGTGTCGCGCTCGGTGGATGGCACGGCCAAGCACCTGTGGCGCCTGGCCGACGGCGAGCTGATCGAGTCGGTGCTGATCCCCACCCCTACGCGCCTGACGCTGTGCATTTCGTCGCAGGCGGGGTGCGCCATGGCGTGCACCTTCTGCGCCACCGGATGGGCGGGCTACCGGCGCCAGCTCAGCGCGGGCGAGATCGTCGCGCAGTTCCGCGGAGCGCGCAAATGGGCGCAGGAAAACGGCTACAACGACGTCACCAACATCGTCTTCATGGGGATGGGCGAGCCGCTGATGAACCCCAAGGCGGTGTTTCCCACGCTGGCCATCCTGAACCGCGGCTACAGGTTCGGCGCGCGCCGCGTCACCATCTCCACCGTGGGGGTGGTGCCCGGCATCCTGCGCATGGCCGAGATGCCCGAGCAGTTCCGCCTGGCCGTTTCGCTGCACGCGCCCAACCACGAGCTGCGGCAGAAGCTGATCCCGCTGGAAAAGAAGTTTCCGCTCCCCGAGTTGCTGGAGGCGCTGCGCCGCTTCGACCAGGCGGGCGGAAAGCGGATCACCTTCGAGTACGTGATGATCGACGGCGTGACCGACGCGCCCGAGCTGGCGGACGAGCTTGCGGGCGTCATCCGCGAGTTCAACGCCTTCGTCAACCTGATCCCGTTCAATCCCATCCCGGGGACGGAGTGGAAGCCCAGCCGGCGCGCGCGGCTGGACTACTTCGTGGAGCGGCTGGAGCGGCAGGGGATTTCGGCGCACGTCCGCGAATCGCGCGGCAGCGACATCGCCGCCGCCTGCGGCCAGCTCCGCGCCGAGGTCACCGAGGGGCGCAAGCCGGTGCAGATCGGCTCGCTCTGATTTCCCGTGCGGCGCCGGGACACGTTCCCGGCGCCGCGCTCACGTGGCGCTGCCTGCATCCTTGAGCAGCAGGTTCTCCATCTTCAGGAGTAGCACCTCGCGTTCTCGCTCTTCGCGCTCACCCAGCCGCGCAACCTCCATCATGCACCGCTGCAGGGTGAACGTAACGTCGCGCAGCTCGCGCCGTACGTCCTGGATTTCGTCCTGCACCTGGCGCACGTCCTCGGCAAGGCCGACGCACGCCTTGGCCCAGTCGTAGACGGCTTTCCACATCGCGTCACGCGAACGCTGGCAGGCTGTCGAGAATGGCGCGCGTTTCGCGGCGCAGGCGGTCGATCTCCCGACGGTCTTCGGCGATCTGGCGCCTGATGCCCTTCACGCGGTCGAACAGCGCGGCAGCCATCTCGCGGTAGTCGGGCTCGGCGCGGGTGGCGCTCGGCGCGTCGGAAAAGTACGTGCCGTAGGGAATGGCGACCGGCTCGCGCGCGCTCATCACGCCGTACCCGGGCGGCGTGTAGTACGGCTTGCCCCTGCGGGGGTTCGGCGCGTCGCCCCCGTCGTCGGGCTCCGGGGCTGCCGCGGGCACTTCGTTCTGGTCTGGACGCATCTGGCGGCTCCGTGGCCAAGGGTGATTCCACTCGTTCTTCGACCTGCGGGGAACGCTCCGGATGGACGCTCCCGACGCATGTACGGTGCGTGCAAATCACCCCCGCGTCAAGGGCTTCACAGGACCATACAAACCCCGCCACAGCAGCAACATCCCGCTCCGCGCGCCTGCTCGGTTCCGCGGCAATCCCGTCACCCGCCGCATCGCTTCCCGCCTCCGCCCGCACACACTCGAAACTCCTGTTCAGGTGCATTTCGCCCCTCGAGCCAGGCTCCCGTCGCAACCTGTCCTCTTTTTGCCTCAGGCGGTCGTGCCCCCTCGCGCACGGCCAGGCGCCCGGTAGATTGTCCGTGTTCAGCACGACGCCCGATCTCCAGCTTTCCGTTCATGCCCGAGCAGCCGCGCAGCCAGCCCCAGCACTGGGTGAAGCACACCGTTTCCACCGACGAGGCCGGGGGCACGGTGCAGGACATCCTCACGAAATCCATGGGCGTGTCGCGCCGGATGATCCAGCGGCTGACGCGCAGCAAGGGCGTGCAGCTGAACCGCCGCCCGGCCTGGCTGAACGCCAGGGTGCGCGCGGGCGATGTGGTGACGGCGAGGCTCGCCGACGACGAGGAGAGCGGGCTGGCTCCCGTTGCGATGCCGCTGGACGTGGTGTTCGAGGACGCGGAGCTGCTGGTGCTGAACAAGCCGCCGCACCTGCTCGTGCATCCCACGTCGCCGGAGCACCGCGAGACGCTTTCGCACGGCGTCGCATGGCACCTGGCGCGGCAGGGGGTGCGCGCCAAGGTGCGGCCGGCGCACCGCATCGACCGCGACACCTCGGGGCTGGTGCTGTTCGCCAAGTCGGCGCACGCCCACCACCGGCTGGACCTGCAGCTTCGCGAAGGCGGGCTGAAGCGCGAGTACCTGGCCCTGGTGGACGGCGTCATCGGGGGCGATCGTGGCCTGATCGACCAGCCCATCGCGCGAGATCCGCGCAATCCCGCCCTGCGCGCCGTTCGCCCCGGCGGCGAGCACGCCGTCACGCGATACGAGGTGGTGGAGCGATATCCGGCGGCGACGCTGCTCCGGGTGGACTTGGAGACGGGGCGCACGCACCAGATCCGCGTGCACATGCTGCACGCCGGCCACGCCGTGGTGGGCGACCGGCAGTACGGGCGGAAGGGGCTGGCGCTCATGCCGAGGCAGGCGCTGCACGCGTCGCGGCTGGCGTTCGCGCACCCGTCCACGGGCGAACCGGTGGAAGTGGTGGCGGAACTGCCGGAGGACATTCGCGTGGCAATCGAACGGCTGAACGGCGAAGCGGCCCGGGGCTGATCGCCCCGGGCCGCTCCTCGTTGCTTCCACCTGCCTACGGCGCCGCGGACGCCGGGCGCTCCGGGTTGCGTGCCGCCCAGTCCTTGCCGAGGACGACGGTCACGTCCAGGTACAGGTTGGCGTCGGGCCGCGACTCCACCCGCGAAATGCCCAGCGCATCCGCGACGGCGCGGGCGTGCGCCACCTGGCCCACGCGATCGAGCACCACCGAGCTGTCGGGCGAAAACCCGGGCGCGTTGCCGATCTCCTTGACGTCGAACCGGCCATCGTCGCGCAGCCGCGCCCGCCCGCGGTCCGCCAGCCGGGGGATGCCCGACGCGTTCAGCACCGCCACGCGGACCGGCGCGCCGGAGGTTTCGGCGGTGGACGGGCGGGTTCGGATCGGCTCGGCGGACGCGCGGGGAGCCGGGGGGTCGGCCACGGTGGACCCGCCGCCGGCCAGGCCGGCGGCGAGCGAGCCGACCAGGACGGCCACGGCGAGCAGGGTGACGAAGAGGCCGACGGTCTGAAGCCGGCGCCCTGCCCCGCCCTGCCCCGCGCTACGCCCCTTCGGCTTGCTCATGGAACGCCTGCGTCTCGGGGTGCAGCGTGCTTCCGCTCTCCTTCACGTGGCCGACGCGCGCACGCACCACCTCGCGCAGCACCTCGTCCATCTCGCCCGGCATGCGCACCCGCAGCGACGCCGTCCACTCCGGCTCGTAGCGGCGGCCCGGCTCCAGGAAGTCGGCCAGGTACAGCGCGCGCCCCAGCGTGCCGAAGCGCGGCGAGCCCAGCGTATGGTAGCGGATGGCGTCGAGCATCTCGGGGTCGGCGTCGCCCGCCAGGCGCTCGGCGGCGGCGGGGCCGTGCAGCAGCTTGCCGGGAAGCGAGCGGAACGCCTCGGGCACCAGGGGACGCAGTTCGTCAGGCGGGCACTCGCGCAGCACGTCGTGAAGCCAGCCCGTGGCCAGCCAGCGGGTGCGCTCGTCGGCCGGCAGGCCCAGCGCGTCGGCCCACTCGCCCATGAGCGCGGCGACGCGGCCGATGTGGGCGCGGCGCTTTTCCGACGCGCACGCCCACTCGGGAAGCTCGCCCCGCGCCGCGGCGCGCGCCAGCGGGCCCAGCTCAGTCGTCGAAGCCGCGTTTGACATGGGGCTCAAGGATGGCGCGGTTGCGGATGGAGGTGTGCGAAACGTAGTTGAAGCCCTTCAGTTCCACGCCGCTGCCCACGCGCGCGGCCACCAGGCGGCAGCACGGGCCCACGACGGTTTCGTCGCCGATGGTGGTTCCCGCCTCCAGCACGCAGCCGGGGTAGATCACCGTGTCGCGGCCGATCTGTACGTCCACGTCCACCAGCACGGTTTCCGGGAGGAGGAAGGTGACGCCCCCCTCCATCAGCTTGCGGACGACGCCGTCGCGAACGGCCGACGCGGCGCGCGAAAGCCCGGCGCGGCTGCGCACGACGAAGCCGTCGGCGTCACTCACCCGGTGGGCGGCGGGAAGCGCGGCGGCCAGGGCCGACAGGTCGCCCCCCTTGCGCAGGAGCAGCATCGCGGCCTCCTCGCCCAGCGAGGCCGCCACCACCTCGCCGCCCTCGCCCACCAGCAGCGCGTCGCCCTCGTTGCCCAGCAGGCGCTGCAGGCAGTTCCCCGCCGTGGGCGCGGCCGCGTCGACCGCAACCACCCGGCCGGCGTGGGCGGCCTGGGCCAGGATGGTGCCCAGCGACTGCTCGTGGGGAAGCACCACCTCGATGCTGGCGGGGATGTCGGCGAAGAGGTCGGGCGACAGGTCGGGGCCGGAGGCCACCACGATGCGCGAAGGGCCCGGCTCCAGGTCGGCCAGGCAGCGCACCACGTGCCAGGCCAGCGGACGGCCCGCGAGCGGGTGCAGGTAGGTGGAAAGGCGCGAGCGCAGGCCGCCGTACTCCGCCTCCGCCAGCGCCAGGACCACGCCGGTCCAGGCGCCCATCGACGTCAGGAGGAAACGGCCCGGAGGGCAACCGGCGTGATGCGGTTGTGCTCGTCGACGAAGATGAAGCGCGGGCGGTAGCTTTCCATGGCGGCTTCGTCGTACTGGCCGTAGCTGATGACGATCACCGTGTCGCCCGGGTGCACCAGCCGGGCGGCGGCGCCGTTCAGGCACATCTCGCCCCGGCCACGCTCGCCGGGGATGACGTACGTTTCGAAGCGCGCGCCGTTGTTGACGTTCACCACCTGCACCTGCTCGTACTCCAGCAGGTCGGCGGCTTCCATCAGCTCGGGGTCGATGGTGATGGACCCGATATAATTGAGATCGGCACCGGTGACCGTGGCCCGGTGGATCTTGCTCTTGCACATGGTACGGAGCATGGCGGTCTCGCTCGTGTCGGGGGAGGGGGGGAAGCTGCGCCTATCCTGGAAGGACCTCGTTGTCGATCAGCCGGGTGCTGCCCACCCGCGCCGCCACCAGCAGCACCGTTCCCGGCGCGGCGGCGGCCACCGGCTCCAGCGTGTCGGGGTCTACCGCCTCGGCGTACTCGGCCTGCACCCCCGCCGTTCCCAGCGCGCCGCGCAGCGCCGCGCGAAGGGCCCCGGCGTCGCGCTCACCGGCGGCGAACAGGTCGCGGCCCCGCCGCAGCCCGCGGGAAAGCGCCAGCGCCAGCCCGCGCTCGTCGGGCGAAAGATACACGTTTCGCGAACTCATCGCCAAGCCGTCGGGGTCGCGGATGATGGGCGCGACCTCCACCCACACGCCCATGTCCAGGTCTACCGACATCCTCCGGATCAGCGCCGCCTGCTGGTAGTCCTTCTGCCCGAAGACGGCCACGTCGGGCCGGAACAGGCCGAACAGCTTGGCCACCACCGTGAGCACCCCGCGAAAGTGGCCGGGGCGGATGGCGCCTTCCATCCGCGCCGCCAGCGGCCCCGGCTCCACCAGCACCTGCGGCGTGCCGCGCGGGTACATCTCGCGCGGGTCGGGGGCGAACACCAGGTCCACGCCGCGGGCGCCGGCCATCGCCAGGTCGCGGTCCAGGTCGCGCGGGTAGCGGTCCAGGTCGTCGCTGGGGGCGAACTGCAGCGGGTTCACGAACACCGACATCGCCACGCGGTCCGCCATCTCCCGCGCGCGGTCCACCAGCGACATGTGCCCCTCGTGCAGGTAGCCCATGGTGGGCACCAGCGCCACGCGCTCGCCCGCGGCGCGCCACACGGCCACCTGCTCGCGCACCTCGGCGCGGGTGTGCACCAGGCGCGGCCCGGCTTCGAGGGCCGTGCTCATTCGAAGGTGTGTTCCGCGCCGGGGTAGCCCCCGTCCTTCACCGCCTTCACGAAGTCGCCCACCCCGGCGGACGCCGCCTGGCCCACCTCGGCGAAGCGGCGCAGGAAGCGGGGCGCGAAGCCCGGGTTCAGTCCCAGCATGTCGTGAAGCACCAGTACCTGCCCGTCGCACCCGGCCCCCGCCCCGATGCCGATGGTGGGGATGTCGACGTGGTCCGACACCCGTCGCGCCAGCGTGCCGGGCACCAGCTCCAGGACGATGGAGAAGGCGCCCGCGGCTTCCAGGCGGCGGGCATCGGCCAGCATCCGCTCGGCGGCTTCCTCGCCCTTGCCCTGCACCCGAACGCCCGTGACGTGAACCGACTGGGGGGTAAAGCCCAGGTGGCCCATCACGGGAATGCCCGCGCCCACGAGCGTGGCGACGGTTTCGGCGATCTCGGGCGAGCCCCCCTCGAGCTTCACCGCGCTGGCGCCGGTTTCCTGCAGCACGCGCCCGGCGTTGCGAAGCGCGTCCTGGCGCGAGACCTGGTAGGTGAGAAAGGGAAGGTCGACGACGAGCAGCCCTCGCTCCACGCCGCGGCGCACGGCCCGGGCGTGGTGGATCATGTCGTCGAGCGTCACGGGGATCGTGGTGTCGAGCCCCAGGACCACCTGGCCCAGCGAGTCGCCGACGAGGACCACGTCCACGCCGGCGGCGTCCACGAGACGGGCGAACAGGTAGTCGTACGCGGTGAGCGCGGCGATCTTTTCTCCGCGGCGCTTCATTTCGCGGAGGTCGGCGACGGTTACCCGCCGCGGGCCGTTCCCGCGCTGTGTTGACATCCCTGTGGTCTGCCCAGGCACAAAAACCGGCCGCCGCCGTGGGGTTTGGGGCCTCGGGCGGCGGGTTGACGGGGCGGGAAGCTAACCCGATGTTGGGGGGGTGTCAAACCCGATCCGGTACTGCCCCCTGCTGGTCCGCGCCCTTGCGGCCGAGCTTCGCGCCGCGCTCCAGGGCCGCCAGGCGCTCGCCTTTCCCCGCTTCGACCGCGACCTCTCGTGCACCCTGCCGCTGGACGGCGGGCAGGCGCTGCGGTGGGACCTTCATCCGCGCCGCGGCTGGGTGCAGCTGGTGGCGGATGAGGATGCGGCGAAGGGCGATCTTTCCGCGCGCATCGTCCGCGTCTCGTCTCCCCCCGACGAGCGGCTGATCCGGCTCGACATCCACGAAGCCAACCGCTTCCGCGGCGGACGGCGTGCCCTGGTGATCGAGCTTCACACCAACCAGTGGAACGCGCTGGTGGTGGACGCCGACGCGCGGCGCATCGTATCCGTCCTCCGCGCGCGAGACGCCGGCGGCCGCTCGCTCAAGCCCGGCGCGGAGTACCGTCCCCCGGAACCCGCCCGGCGGGTGCTCCCCGACCGTCCGCGCGAGGCGCTGGTGGCCGAGTGGATGGACGCGCTCGGCGCCGTGCCTCCCGCCGAACGTCCTCGCGCGCTGGTCGCCCGCTTCGCCTACACCAGCCCCCTGAACGCCGCGGCGCTGCTGGGCGACGCCGCGCGCGGGGACGACTCCGAGGCGCTGGGCGAGGCGTTCGAGCGGTGGTGGGCCGTGGCGGATGGCGACGAGGAAGGCGCGTTCCTGGTGCGGACGCCCGCGGGGCCGCAGCCCTATCCGCTGGCGCTGGAGGGGATGGAGTCCGTCCGCGCCCGGTCGCTGCTGGCGGCGATGGACGAGGTGGCGGCCTCCGCCGCGGCGGAGCCGGAAGCGGCGAGCGAGACGTCGGCGGAGCCGGACCTGCTGGACCGGGTGAAGCGGAAGCTGGCGGGCGCGGAGAGAAGGATCGAACGCCTGCGCGCCGAGGCTTCGATGATGGGAGAGGCCGACCGGCTGCGCGGCTTGGGCGACCTGCTGCTGGCGCACCTGGACTGGCCGGAGCCGGGGGAGCCGTCGGTGATCCTCCCGGGGTTCGCGGGCGACGAGGTGGAGGTGCCGCTGGACCCCGCCCTGCGCCCGCACGAGAACGCCGAGCGGCTGTACGAGCAGGCTCGCCGGCGAGGCCGGGCCGAGGCGCGCTTTCCCGAGCTGATGGCCGAGGCCGAGGTGGAGCGCGACCGCTGGCGGGCGGCGGCGGCGGCGATCGAACGCGGCGAAACGCCAGACTGGGTGGAATCTGCCCTGCGCCGGCCCGAGTCGCGTGCGGCCAAGGCCAGCGAGCCGGAGGGGGCGCGGCTTCCCTACAAGATGTACCGCACGTCGGGCGGGCTGGAGGTGCGCGTGGGGCGTTCGTCCAAGCACAACGACCGCCTGACGTTCGGCCATGCGGCGCCGGGGGACGTGTGGCTTCACGCGCGCTCCGTTCCGGGCTCGCACGTGGTGCTGCGGTGGAGCGAGCCCGGCGCGCCGCCGGCCCGCGACCTGGAAGAGGCGGCGGTGCTGGCGGCGTGGTACAGCAAGGCACGCTCGTCGGGCACGGTGGCGGTCGACTGGACGCGCCGGCGCTACGTCCGCAAGCCGCGCGGCGCACCGCCCGGCCGCGTGTCGCTGATCCAGGCGAAGACGATCTTCGTGGAGCCCGACGCCGCGGTCGAAGAACGCCTCCGCGTCACCTGAGTCGGCCTCGGACTGTCATCCCGAGGAGCGGCCACGGCGAAACCAGCCGCTACACCGACGCCCGCGGCGACCGAGGGATCCGCCACACACCACGCCCCACGCACCGCCGCGTACGGCACACCAAACCCAGTCCGCGCAGGCGGACTTCGTGACGTTCCAGCCGCGGTTTCAACCGCCCTTGCGAGGCCCGGGACGCGCCGAACAGCCCTGCCCGCATCCACAATCCGATGGGCGAGGCCGGGGCAACCGTGCCCGCTGCCGCGCCCCGGCTGAGAGGCATCCGCGGTTAGATCCTTCGGCCCGCATGGTCGGGAATGCGGGCAGGTTCGGTGCACCTGGGCCTCAGGATGACAGGGCTGCGTGGCTCTCGATGGATTATCATCCGCACTCCCGCACCAAAAGAAACCGGCCGCCGGGGCAATCGCCCGGCGGCCGGTCTTCACGTCAAACCCGCAGGATCACGGCCCGACCACGCTCGGCGGCTGCTGCATCTCCTGCTCCTGCTGCTGCGGGCGGTGGCGAAGGCGCGGCGTCTGTCCGTAGTTGTAGCTGAACGTCAGGTACGCGGCGCGGCCGCCGAAGCGGCGCTCGCTGAACTGGTCGTACAGCGGCGCGCGGGTGCTCATCGAAAAGCCCATGCGGTTCAGCGGGTCCTGCACGCGCAGCGACAGGCTGGCGCGCTCGCCCATCAGCTTCTGGCGCACGGAGAAGCTCGACATCACCATGCTCCCCATCCGCCCCTGCTCCACATCCATCGGCGCGCGGTAGAACAGCATCCCCTGCACGTCCAGCCGCGGCGTGAACTGGTAGGTGCCGCTCATGCGCGCCGACCAGCCGATGGCGTCGCTGGAAAGCTCCTCGCCCACGCTGCCGGCGTCCGTGACCGTGCGGAAGGCGCTGAAGCTGGCGAAGCCGTTCACCTTGCCGCGGCGCACCGAGGTGTTCAGGTCCAGCCCGTACGAGTCGTTCGTATCCAGGTTCTGGAAGCTCACCAGCAGCGTGTCGCCGCGCACCTCGCGGATGCGGCGGATGGCGTTCTCGGTGCGGCGGAAGAACGGCGTCACCTGCACCGAGCCGGTGCCGAACGAGTGCTGGTAGCCCATCTCCAGCGCATGCGTGTACTCCGGCTCCAGGTCGGGGTTGCCGGTGAAGCGGTTGCGCGGGTCTTCGTTGAACGAGAAGGGGTTCAGCATGCGCGTGTCGGGGCGCTGGATGCGCCGCGAGTAGCTGAGCCGCACCTGCCGCTGGTCGTCCAGGTTCAGCGCCACCAGGCCGCTGGGAAACCAGCTCCAGTAGTCCTTGGGATAGCTTTCGCCCGTGCCCAGGCTGAAGTCGCGGCTGGTGTACTCGCCCCGCAGCCCCGCCTGCGTCTGCAAGCCCCCGAAGCCGCGGCTGAGCACGGCGTACCCCGCGTTCACGTTCTCCTCGTAGTCGAACGCGCTGCGCCCGACTACCTCCAGCCCGTCGGCGGGGCCGGTGCGAAGGATCGCCTGCTCGTTGTCGAGCATGCGCAGGGTGCCCTTGTAGCCCGTCTCCAGCTTGAAGCCCGCCAGCGGACGCGTGTAGTCGGCCTGCAGCGTCAGGTTGCGGGTGACGGCCTCGTTCTCCTGCCCCGTGCGGGGATTGATGGCGAAGGCCCCGGCCGAGCCACCCAGCAGCGTTTCGTCCGTCACGCTCGACATCTCGTTCTGCGAGCGGTTGAAGCGCAGCTCGGCGCTGAGCTCGTTCTGCTGCGGCTGCACCGTGTGCTTGAACGAAAGCGAGCCGTCGGCCGTGAAGTCGCTGTGCTCGTTGTCCGTCAGCCCGCGCGTTTCCTGGACGATCCCGCCCGACGCGCTGCGGCGGACGTAGCGGTTGTCGGCCTCGGCGTTGAAGGCGCCGCGGCTCAGGAGCACGCTGGACGACAGCACGTCGCGCGCGCCCAGGCGCAGGTCGGCGCTGCCGTTGAACAGGTGCGACTGCATGTTGAACTCGCCGCCGTTCTGCTGGTCGGCGATGTAGTCCAGCTGGCGGCTGATGGAGTCGGCGTACGCGGAGATGGTGTTGAAGCCGCGGTTCTGGCGCTCGTCGCGGCGCAGGCCGTAGTTGCCGAACAGCGTCAGCGCGCCGGCCTGGTATCCCACGTTGCCCGAGCCGTTGAAGCGGCCGCCGGTGCCCACGCCTGCCTGCAGCCCGTAGCTGAGCCCCAGGTCGGCGTTCTGCTTGAGCACGATGTTCACGATCCCCGCCATCCCCTCGGGCTCGTACTTGGCCGAGGGGTTGGGGATCACCTCCACGTTCTCCACCACGTTGGCGGGAAGCTGCTGGAGGAAGGCCGCCAGCTGGTCGCCGCGCATGGGCGTGGGGCGCCCGTTCACCTGCACGGCCACGTTCTGGTTGCCGCGCAGGCTCACCCGGCCGTCCTGGTCCACCTCTACCGCGGGAATGTTGCGGAGCACGTCCACCGCGCTGCCGCCCGCCGTGGGCAGGTCTGCCGCGCGGTAGGTGTTGCGGTCGGCGGCCATCCCCGTGGTCTGCCGCTCGGCCGAAACGGTGACGCCCTCCAGCAGCAGTGCGCCCTCGTTCATACGGATGGTGCCCAGGTTCGCCTCGCGGGCCTGCGGCGTAACGGCCACGGCGGCGCTCGTGGCGGTGGCGAAGCCCAGCGAGCTCACCTTCACGAAGTACGATCCCGGCCGCAGCCCGTCGACGCGAAAGGCGCCGTTGCCGCGGGTGACGGCGCCGGTCACCAGCGTGCTGTCCGCCGCGCTCCACACGGCCACCTGCGCCGAGCCCAGCGGCTTGCCGGTGGGGTCGGTGACCGTGCCGAGAAGCACGCCGCCCTGCTGCTGGCCGGGCGCGCCTCCGGGCCGCATGCCTCCGGGAGCGCCGCCGGCAGGGGGCGGGCCCGCGGGCCGGGTCTGCGCGGCTGCAGGCACCGCGGCCGCCAGGGTCAGGGCCAGAAGGGATCTACCAAGCGCGTTCATATGTCCGTCGTCCGGTGGCGAAGTTTTCGACCGATGATGCGTGTTACAGCTGAATAGACCCCCAAGACGCCCCGATCGTTGGCTGGGCATCCATTCTTTGTCCAACGCACGCAACCCGTTGCCACACAAGCACAAAGCTCCGAAACCACGTGATTCCGGAGCATTAGGCTTTGATGAAGGCGTGGGCATCCCTCCGCTTTGACGGGGGATCACGCGGAGGCGCGGAGGTCACGGAGGAACAGAGAAAGGGCTCCTGCAGTTCTCCGCGTCCCTCCGCGCCTCCGCACCTCCGCGTGAGACCGTCCGTTCAGCGGATCACGGCGGACCTCGTGCGGCGCTCCCAGATGTAGTAGACGGGAATGCCCAGCAGCACCAGGATCAGCCCAGAAACCGAGTACACGGGCTTGGCCACCAGCAGGATGGCCGCGACGGCGAACGCCGAGAACGCGTACAGCGCGGGCACCACGGGGTAGCCGAACGCCTTGTACGGCCGCGGCATTTCGGGCTGCTTCCGCCGCAGCGAGAACAGGGCGAACATCGTCAGCACGTAAAAGAGCAGCGCCGCGAAGATCACGTAGTCCAGCAGCTGCCCGTAGGTGCCCGTCAGCGTCAGCAGGGCCGTCCACACGCCCTGCGCCACCAGCGCCCACGCGGGGACGCCGTTGCGGTTCAGGTCGCCCGCGCGGGCAAAGAACAGCCCGTCGCGCGCCATGGCGAAGTACACGCGCGCCCCGGCCAGGATCAGCCCGTTGATGCAGCCGAAGGTGCTGACCAGGATGGCGCCCGCCATCAGGTACTGCCCCACCGGGCCGAACATGTGCTCCAGCGCCAGGGTGCCCACCCGCTCCTGCGGCGCCGTCTTGATCTCGTTCAGCGACAGCACCGACAGGTACGCCAGGTTGGCCAGCACGTACAGCACCGTCACCAGCCCCGTGCCCAGCGCCAGCGCCAGCGGCAGGTTGCGCTCCGGCTGCCGCACCTCGGCCGCCGCGAAGGTCACGTTGTTCCACGCGTCGGACGAGAACAGCGACCCCACCATCGCGCTGCCGAACGCCGTCACGATCAGGGGGATGGCGATGCCCATCACCGACACCGGCGTACCCCCCGGCGACCCCTGCCAGAAGTTGCCGAAGTTCTCGGCGATGGCGCCGGCGTTGCGGCCCAGGGTGATGCCCAGCAGGATCAGCGCGGCCAGCGCGCCGGTCTTGGCGATGGTGAACGAGGTCTGGATCCACTTGGCCTCGCGCAGCCCCCGCAGGTTCACCCAGGTGAGCAGCGCGATGATCACGATCCCCACCAGCCGCTGGTTGCTGAGCCCCAGGTCGATGGCACCGCCCGGCATCTGGATTCCCCTGATCCCCGCGAACACGTCGGGCGACACCGCGGGAAAGAAGACACCCAGGAACTTGCTGAAGGCCACCGCCACGGCGGCGATCGTCCCCGTCTGAATGACCATGAACAGCGTCCATCCGTACAGGAACCCGGGCATGCGCCCCAGCCCCTCGCGCAGGAACACGTACTGCCCGCCCGCGTGGGGCATGGCGGCCGCAAGCTCGCCGTAGCTCAGCGCCGCGGCCAGCGTCATCAGCCCCGACGCCACCCACACCGCGATCAGCCCGCCGGCCGAGCCCATGTTCCGGGCGATGTCGGCCGAGACGATGAAGATGCCCGAGCCGATCATGGAGCCCGCCACCAGCATCACCGCGTCCAGCAGCGAAAGCCCCTGGCGAAGCCCCGCGTCTTCGGGCGCGCCCCTGGCCGGGGGCGCCGTGGATTCCATCATGCTCATGAGGTGTCGCGTGGAGGGGGAAGGCCAAGCAGCAGCAGCAGCAACTCTGGATTATACGCCCGGAAACCTTCCAGGACAAAGGCCCGGCCGGGGATCGCTCCCCGGCCGGGCCTTTTTCACCGACGCTGGACCGTTATCGAACCAGCGTGACCGGCGCCTCGACGACGGCCGCCACGGCCGGCGCCTCCACCGGCGCGCGGACCTCGGCCTCGCCCTCCAGGCCGGCCGGCGCGCTCACCGCGATGTGCGGCGCGATGACCAGCGAGACGATGGACATCAGCTTGATCAGGATGTTCATCGACGGGCCGGAGGTGTCCTTGAACGGGTCGCCCACGGTGTCGCCGGTGACGGCGGCCTTGTGCTCGTTGCTCCCCTTGTAGTACAGCTTGCCGTCGATGGTGGCGCCCTTTTCGAACGACTTCTTGGCGTTGTCCCAGGCGCCGCCCGCGTTGGACTGGAACATCGCCATCAGCACGCCGGAGACGGTGACGCCCGCCAGCAGGCCGCCCAGCACCTCGGGCCCCATGGTGAAGCCCACGAGCACCGGCACCACCAGCGCGATGGCGCCCGGCAGGACCATCTCGCGGATGGCGGCCTGGGTGCTGATGGCCACGCAGCGGCCGTAGTCCGGCATCCCGGTGCCTTCCATGATGCCGGGAATCTCGCGGAACTGGCGGCGAACCTCCTGCACCATGGCCATGGCCGCGCGACCCACCGCGGCGATGGCCAGCGACGAGAAGATGAACGGGATCATGGCGCCCACGAACAGGCCGGCCAGCACCCGCGCGTTGGAGATGTCGATGACGTCGATCCCCGAAATGCCCATGAAGGCGGCGAACAGCGCCAGCGACGTGAGCGCCGCCGAGGCGATGGCGAAGCCCTTGCCCGTAGCCGCCGTAGTGTTGCCCACCGCGTCCAGGATGTCGGTGCGCTCACGCACCTCCTTGGGAAGCTCGCTCATCTCGGCGATGCCGCCCGCGTTGTCGGCGATGGGGCCGAAGGCGTCGATGGCCAGCTGCATGGCCGTGGTCGCCATCATCCCCGCGGCCGCGATGGCCACGCCGTACAGCCCCGCGAACTCGTAGCTGGCGATGATGCCGCCCGCCAGCACCAGGATGGGCAGGGTCGTCGACTCCATCCCCACCGCCAGCCCGCCGATCACGTTGGTGGCGTGGCCCGTGGACGACTGGTTGACGATGGACTGCACCGGGCGCCGGCCCATGGCCGTGTAGTACTCGGTGATGATGCTCATCAGCGCGCCCACGAGCAGCCCCACCGCCACCGCGCCGAAGACGCCCATGGGGGTGAACGCCTCCGAGTTCGCGCGCTCCATCTGCATGGACGCGGGAAGCATCCACTGGATCACGAAGAACGAGCCCACGCCCGTCAGCGCGATGGACGCCCAGTTGCCCAGGTTCAGCGCGCCCTGCACGTTGCCGTTCTCCTTGACCCGCACGAGCAGGATGCCCGCCAGCGAGAACAGGATGCCCAGCCCGGCGATGACCATCGGCAGCAGGATGGGGCTCATCCCGCCGAACTCGTCGCCCGTGGCGATCACCTCGCGGCCCAGCACCATGGTGGCCAGGATGGTGGCCACGTAGCTGCCGAACAGGTCGGCGCCCATGCCCGCCACGTCGCCCACGTTGTCGCCCACGTTGTCGGCGATGGTGGCCGGGTTGCGCGGGTCGTCCTCGGGGATGCCCGCCTCTACCTTGCCCACCAGGTCGGCGCCCACGTCGGCGGCCTTGGTGTAGATGCCGCCGCCCACGCGGGCGAACAGCGCGATGCTCTCGGCGCCAAGCGAAAAGCCGGTGAGCACCTCCAGCGCGCGCTCCATCTCGGGCCCGTTGGCGGAGGCGCCGTCCACGAACATCCCGTAGAACAGGATGAACAGGCCGCCCAGCCCCAGCACCGCCAGGCCGGCCACGCCCATGCCCATCACCGACCCGCCGGCGAACGACACGTCGAGGGCCTTGGACAGGCTGGTGCGCGCGGCCTGGGCCGTCCGCACGTTGGCCTTGGTGGCGATGGTCATGCCGATCCAGCCGGCCAGCGCCGAAAACAGGGCGCCCACCAGGAAGGCCCCGATGATCAGCGGGTGCGACCGCTCGTCGGTCAGGCCCAGGTAGCCCAGGAACAGGGACGCGAGCACCGCGAAGATCACCAGCACGCGGTACTCCGCGAACAGGAATGCGCGCGCACCGTCGGCGATGTGGCCGGCGATGGTGCTCATGCGCTCGTTGCCCGCATCCTGCCGCGTAACCCAGGCGGAGCGCCAGAAGGTGTACAGCAGGGCCAGCAGCCCGAAGGCGGGGATGGCGTAAGCGATCGGTTGCATGCGAAAGGTGTTGAAAGCAATGACAAAAGGACGCGCCCGCGCCGTCCCGCCACGAGGGCGCCGACGCGAGCACGGAACCTACGGGCGCCGTCGCGCGCGATAGGATCGCGCAAAGCGCCCCGGAACGCAAGCGGCACGGACCGGAAATTTCTTCCGTGCCACCCGCCACCCGTTCCCCGGAGCGGCCCTCCGGCTCAGGCTGGAGCTGGCTCCGGCGGCCCGGCGATGGTGATCACCTCGTCGGCGCTCAGGTCGGGCGGCGGCGCCTCGGGGTGAAAGTCGTTCTCCCAGCGCGCCATCACCACCGTCGCCAGGCAGTTGCCCACCAGGTTCACCGTGGTGCGCGCCATGTCCATCAGCTCGTCCACGCCCAGGATCAGCGCCACCGCCTCCAGCGGCAGCCCGAAGCTGGCCAGCGTTCCCGACAGGATCACCAGCGAGGCACGGGGAACGGCCGCCACGCCTTTGCTCGTGAGCATCAGGGTGAGCATCATCACCATCTGCTCGCCGAACGACATGTCGATGCCCGCGGCCTGCGCGGCGAACACCGAGGCCATCGCCAGGTACAGCGTGGTGCCGTCCAGGTTGAACGAGTAGCCCGTGGGCATCACGAAGGCCACGATGCGCCGCGGCACCCCGATGGCTTCCATGGCCTGCATGGCGCGGGGGAGCGCGGCCTCGGACGACGTGGTGCTGAAGGCGATCAGCGCCGGGTCCTTCACCGCCCGCATGAAGCGCTTGATGGGCACCTTGGCGATCAGCGCCACGGGCAGCAGCACCACCAGGGCGAATACGACCAGGGCGCCGTACAGCGTAAGGATCAGCTTGCCCAGGTTCCACAAAATGCCCAGCCCGCTGTGCCCCACCGTCACCGCGATGGCCGCGCCGATGCCGATGGGCGCGTACTTCATCACGATGCCGGTGAACTTGAACATCACCTCCGACAGCCCCTCCAGCGTCCACAGCATCATCTCCTTGGGCCGCCCGCGCACCTGCGAGAGCGCCACCGCGAAGAGGATGGACCAGAACACGATCTGCAGCACCTCGTTCTTGGTCATCGCGTCCACGATGGACGTGGGAACCACGTGCTCCAGGAACCCGCCCACCGTGAGCCCCTGCGCCGTCTGCCCCATCTCCTGGGCCTTGCTGGCGTCGGCGCCGGCCAGCACCACGCCCACGCCGGGCTTGGTGAGGTTCACCGCCGCCAGGCCGATGAACAGCGCCAGGGTGGTGACGATCTCGAAGTAGATGAGCGACTTGAGCGCCAGGCGGCCCACGCGCTTCATGTCGTCGCCGTGCCCGGCGATGCCGATGACCAGCGTGGCGAAGATGATGGGCGCGATGATCGACTTGATCATGCGCAGGAAGATGTTCGACAGCGGCTTCAGCTGCTGCGAGGCCTCGGGGAACGCCCACCCGACCAGCGTGCCGATGACCATCGACAGCAGGATCATCTGGGTGAGGGACGGACGCTTCAGTTTCGCCATCGGGGGTACGGCAGGGGTGGCTTCGCGGGGGCGCCGCGGGCGGATTCAGGAACTCTGGCCGGGTACGAAGGCGCCAAACATGCCCCCTCGGCCCCGCGCCGTCAACCGGGGGAGAGATGGAAGCCCCGACCCTGTTCGCTTCTGGGAGGACGACTCAAATGGGATGCGTGCACCTCGGCTCCGCTGGGGCCCTCACCCGGCCGCGCTGACACGCGTGCCACCCTCTCCCGCAAGCGGGAGAGGGTGTACACACCAGCGTCGCGCGCGGGGCGAGCCGAAGCGCGCTTCAGGCTTCGCCGACGACAGATGTGGCGCGCCACCATCGCGGTGACGCGCCACACTGGCTCCCTTCCCCCGCGCGGTTTGCGGGGGAAGGGCTGGGGATGGGGGGCGCCATCCGCATGCACCACATCCCGCCCGATCCGGACCGAAGTACTCCCCTCTCCGCACGCAGTTTGTGCGGGGAGGGGCCGGGGGTGGGGCACCTCAGTCCGCGTCCCCGGCCATGGGCAGGGTGAGCGTGAACGTGCTTCCCCGCCCCACCACGCTCTCCGCCGAAAGCTCGCCTCCCATTCCGCGCGCCAGGTCGCGGCTGATGGCCAGCCCCAGCCCCACCCCCTGCTGGCTGGTTTCCGTCCGCTCGCGCTCCACCTGCACGAACGGGTCGAAGATGGAGGCCAGCCGCTCCGCGGGAATCCCCCTCCCCGTGTCGCGCACGAAGATGCGGACGCGCCGCCCTTCCGCCACCGCGCCCACCCGCACCTGCCCGCCCCGCGGAGTGAACTTCAGCGCGTTCGTCAGCAGGTTCACCAGAACCTGCTGCACCCGTTCGGGGTCGCCCCGCGCCACCAGCCCCGGCGGACACGCCTCGCACGCGTAGTCCAGCGCCCGCGCCTGCACCTGGGGCCCCACCAGCGTCTCCAGCCCCTGCAGCATGGGGCCTACGGGAACGGGCTCGTCGCGGTACTCGATGCGCCCCGCCTCGATGCGCGCAAAGTTCAGCACGTCGTTGATCAGCCCCAGCAGCACCTGCTGCGCGCGCTTGATGCGCCCCAGGTCCACCCGCTGCGCGTCGTTCACCTCGCCGCGGATGCCCAGGTCCAGCAGGTCCACGTAGCCCGCGATGGCGTTCAGCGGGGTGCGCAGCTCGTGGCTCATGGCCGCCAGGAACTCGCTCTTGGCGCGGTTGGCCGCCTCGGCCGCCTCGCGGGCGCGGTGCTCGGCCTCGTACAGGCGGGCGCGCTCCAGCGCCTGCCCCGCGAGCTGCGCGATCGAGGTCAGGAGCGTGCGGTCGTCGGCGGGAAAGTCGTGCGGCTGGTAGTACGTCCACAGGAGGGAGCCGAAGGGCTCGCCGCCGGCTTCCATCGGCAGTGCGGCCCACGCCTGGCTGCGGCTGGCGGAGGCGGGCGGCCGGTATCCCCCGGTGTAGCGGTCGGCCCAGGCCTGCGGCGAGCCCAGGTAGACGGCTTCGCCCGTGCGGCTGGCCTCGGCGATTGGAATGTTCATCGCGGCGGGCCAGCGGCGTCCCGGCCCCATGCACGCTTCCGGCGGATAGCCGACGGAGGCCAGGATTTCCAGCTCGTCCTCGCCGGGCACCCGCAGCGCCAGCACGCCCGCGTCGGCGCCCAGCGCGGACACGCCCAGCCGCAGCACGCGCTCGCCCACCTCCCGCGGGGTGGCGGCGCCGGCCAGCGCGGCCGTCAGCTCCTGCAGCCGGCGCATCCGCCGCTCGCTCGCCTCCGCCTCCCCCAGCAGCCGCCGCCGCTCGGCTTCCAGCTGCTCGCGCCCGTCCACCACCTCCATGGTGACGATCACGCCCTCCACCTCGCCCGATTCCGTCCGCAGGGGGGCGAGCGAAAGGTCCAGGTAGTGGGGCTCGGCCCGGCCGTCGCCGTCGTCGTCCCACGCGGCCACCAGGCCCGCGCCGGAATAGGGCTCCCCCGTCCGCAGCACCCGCCGCATCAGCGTGCAGAAGCCCTGGGCGTCCAGCTGGGGGAAGAGCTCGGGAAGGGAGCGGCCGACGATGTCGCGCTGCCCGGCGATCTGCAGGTATCGCTCGCTCGCCGCGGCAAAGACCAGGTCGTCGCCCAGCACCACCGCCACCGCCGCGGGCGCCTGCGCGAGCACGCGCGCCAGCCACGCCGCGTCCGGTGCGGACGCGGGCGGTGCTTTCAGCGGGGATGCATGGGCGTTGGCCACGGATGGGACCAGGGTGTCGGGAGGGAGCCGGATCGGAGACCGGCCGCGTGCGGAAAGATCGGCGCAAGCCGCGGGCGCAAGCTTCGTGCTTCGGAGGTCAGTTGCGGCCGGGCGGCGGGTCGGCGTGGCGCGCCACCTCGCGGGCACGCACCACGTCTACGTCGCCCCGGCCCGCTGAGCCCCCCGTGAGCGCCGCCACGGCCAGGCCGTCGAAGGTGACCATCGCCACGCAGAGCGCCCCCGCCTCGCGCAGGCGCCGCTCGGCCGGGCCGTGATAGGGGGCGACGACGTAGCTGCCGTGCAGCAGGAACACGCCCGAGACGGGAAGGGTGCCCTTGGCCCACGAGATGTCGTCGGCGCGGTCTTCGTAGTGGCTGGGAAACTCGTCCGGGTCCAGCAGGTCGCTTCGCATTCGGTGGATCTCGCGCATTATTGCCGGTGCGCGCCCGGCTTGCGGCGCGCTCGCGGGTTGGTACGCCGCAGGCGGGCGGGTGTGCCCGGGGGGAGTGCGGGAGTGCGGGAGTGCGGGAGTGCGGGAGTGCGGGAGTGCGTGAGTGCGTGAGTGCGGGAGTGCGTGAGTGCGGGAGTGCGTGAGTGCGTGAGTGCGGGGCTCGCCGCTCCCGGAAGAGAACATCGGCACCGTCGCGAGGGGCGCGACGCTGGCTACAAGGCCGGCTGCACTGCGTTCCGCACGATTTCGTGCACGTCGCAACGGGCTTCTGATTCGGCGTCGCGGCGCCGCCGACAGCGCGGATGCGGCGAGATTCCCGATTGGGAACGCGCCACGTTCCCAAATGGTAACGAAACCCCTCTCCCAGGGCTTGAAAAAACGGGTTAACTCTTGTATTATCAAGCACCTGCACGACATGCGACCCTCGGCACGGGCGTTGCCCTTGAAGCGGGCAGCCAGTCACGAATCGACCGGCCGTGACTCATCGGACGAATCAGAACGTCGCGGGACGCACTTTCAACCTCTCAGGAGCCACACATGAAGAAGCTCAGCCTGGCCGCGGCCGCTCTCCTTATCGCCGCCGCTCCCTCCATGGCCCATGCCCAGGCCGAAGGCCAGATCAACGCCAGCGCCACCATCGGCCAGGTGCTCGCCTTCGACAACACCACCGCCAAGGCCATCTCGTTCGGCAACCTGACGCCCGATCAGACCGCCGCCGTGTCGGCCGCCGGATACATTCCGCTGAAGCACAACGTGGCCGTGCAGATCTGGTTCAACGCCCTGCCCAGCCTGAGCGACGGCACCGCCACGCTCACGACCACGTACGCGTGCTCGGTTTCGGCTACGACCACCGCCGGCACCTTCGGCACCTGCCCCACCGCGCAGGCCGACGTATCGGCGATCTCGTCGCAGTTCTACCAGACCACCCCCGGCGGCGTGGCCACCAACTACGTCCACGTGCGCGCCACGCTGGGCCAGACGGTGATCAACAACGCGGCGCCCGGCCTGTACTCGGCCACGGTCGAGGTGCGCGCCGCCAAGTCGAGCATCTGAAGCAGATGGCGCGGCGCCCCGGGCTGAGCCTGCGTGCGCGGGGAGGCATTGGCCTCCTTGCGCTCGCGCTTGCCGCGGGGCTGCCGGGCACCATTGCGGCGCAGGCCGCGGCGTCCCCGGAGGTGGTTCTCCTGCGGGGACGCCAGCTCGTTTTTGGATCCCTGATCCCCGGCGTCCCCGAGCGCGTTTTGGTGACGGATGCCGGGCGGAGGGCGGAGCTGGTGATCGAGGGCTCGGGGACCGTGGAGCTGATGCTGCTGCTTCCCCCCGAGCTGCAGTCGCCGGACGGCGGCCGCATTCCCCTGCGGTTCGCACTGGGCGACGCCGCGGTGCTGGGCCCCGGCTCGGTCGAGGCCTCACCGTTCGATCCCCACCGCTCCGTCACCATCACCCTGCACCCCGAGCGCGGGCCCACGCGCATCCTTCTCGGCGGCACGGCTGTCGCGGGAGACGGGCACCTGGGCGGCAGCTACTCGGCCACCATTTCGGTGGCGATCGTGCAGACGGTCAGTTGAGCGGGATCCCAGGAAGGTGGTACCCATGACGAACGGACAGGCGATGCGGAGCGGACGGATCAAGGGATGGGTGGCGGCGCTGGTGCTTCTGGTCGTGGCGTGCTGGGCCAGCCCGGCCGCGGCGGTGTCGGTGAGCCCCATCGCGTTGTACCTGGACCAGACCACCCGCACCGGCACGCTGACCCTGTACAACTCGGGGACGCTGCCGGAAGAGGTGGAGATCGGCTTCGCCTTCGGCTACCCCGTGTCGGACTCGGCGGGCAACGTGAGCGTGCCCCTGTTCGACACCGCCGCGGCGGGCGAGCCGTCCGCCGTGGAGTGGATGCGCGCCTTTCCCCGGCGCCTGCGCCTGGAGGCGGGGCAGCGGCAGGTGGTGCGCGTGATGGCGCAGCCCCCCGCCGGGCTCGCCAACGGCGAGTACTGGGCGCGGGTGCTGGTGCGCTCGCGCGGCGGGCAGCCGCCCATCGAGCAGACGCAGGGCGCGGTGACCCTTCAATTGAACGTGGAGACGGTGGTCGTCGCGGCCGCGGTGTACCGCAACGGGCCCGTCACCACCGCTGTCGGCGTGCAGGCCCCCGTGGCCGTGCGCACCCCTGAGGGCGTGAGGCTGCAGCTGGACCTGGCCCGCCAGGGGAGCGCGGCGTACCTGGGACGCATCCGCGCCGAGCTGCTGGCCCCCGGCGGCGACGTCGTCGCCGAGGCGAGCGACGAAATCGCCATCTATCACCAGATGCGCCGCCGCCTGGTCATTCCCTTCACGGGAACGCTGGGCGCCGGATACCGGGTGCGCTACACGGTAGAGACGGAGCGGCCGGACCTGCCGCCCGGCGGCGTGCTGAAGGCGCCGAACGTTTCCGCCACCATCCCCGTGAGCTGACCGAACGAATGCGACTGCGTGCCGCCCTCCTGCTGCTGTGTGCAGCCGCCCTGGCTTTGCCGGGGCGGCTATGCGCGCAGTCGACGGGGCAGCTGCAGGCTTCGCTGTACCTGCTGGAGAAGCCCCTTTCCGCCACGGGCACGCGCACGCTGCAGTTCGGCGTCGTGGTTCCCGGAGTGGCGGCCACCGTGCAGCCGCGCACGGCGCAGTCGGGCGAGTGGCGGCTGGCGGGCGTGCAGGGCAAGCGCTTCCTGGACATCAGCTTCGCGCTTCCCGCGGCGCTGGTGAGCGCCGACGGCACCACGCTCCCCATCACCTTCAACGGCGTGTACGCCGGGGCGTGCGAGATCTACAACGGGGCGTGCGATCCCACCACGTACGAAACGTGGAACCCCACGACCACCCTCTTCCCCACCGCCTACCGGCTGCTGGCGGAGCGCTTCCGGCCCGGCCGGGTGCGCTACAACACCGACCAGGTTTCCATCTACATCGGGGGACGGGTTACGCCGGCCGCCACGCAGCGCCCGGGCGTGTACACCGCCACGGTCACCGTCTACGCAGTCCCCTCCAAGAACTGAAGGCTCCATGCTCCCCCTGCGGTTCCGGGGCGGATGCCGGGGCCCGGTGCTTTCGCTCGTCCTCGCCTTCTCCCTTTTCCTTTCCGCGCGTGCAGCGGCCCAGGAACTCCCCTCCGGCTACGAGCAGGGGCTTTTCGAGGTGCGCCTGGGCAGCCTGCCGGCCGCCACCCTGACGGTGGTGGTCAACGACCAGGGCCGCCTGCTGCTGCCCCTGCGCCCCGTGCTGGAGCTGGGGGGCACGCCCATGGAGCGCGACGCCTCCGGCAACACCATCCGCGTGAGCGCGCTGGCCGAGGCCCCCCCCGCGATCCTCGACGTGGCTGGCGCGCGCGTGCTGGCGGCCGACACGCTGGCGCTGGCGCCGGGCGACCTGGTGCAGGCCGGGGGCGAGGTGTACCTGGCCGTCCCCGCGCTGGCGCTGCTGCTGGGTGCGGAAGCCCAGGTGGACTGGGAGGCGCTGGCCGTTTCCATCACCCGCGGCGTGCCGTTCGCCGCCGAGACGCGGCGCGAGGTGGAAACCCGGCGCGCCGTCGAGCTGCGCCACCAGGGGGGCGAGGTGGGGCTGGCGGGCGACACGGTGTCGTACCGGGCCGTCAGCGGGGCCGGGGTGGTGGACTGGGCGATTTCCGGCCGGGTGGGGAGCGAGCCGTCGCCGCCCTCGCTGCGGCTGGGTTCGGGGTTCAGCCTGGTGGGCGGCATGCTCACCCTGCGCGGCACCCTGGCGGCGGACTCGGGCTCGGCGGGGCTGCTGGACCCGGCGGTGGCCTATCACCGTGTGTTTCCCCGCGGCCGCTTCGTCCGCCAGCTTCACCTGGGCGACCACCTGAGCGGGGGACTGCGCGCGCGGTCGCTGCGGGGCATCACCATCGGCAATGCGCCGTTCCTGCGGCGCACCCGCTTCGACCAGGTGCTGCTTTCGCCCGAGCTTCCCCCCGGGTGGCAGTACGAGGTGTACCAGGGCGGCCGCCTCGTGGGGTTCTCGGACGCGACGGCCGAGCGGCCGGTGAGCGTGCCGCTGGAGTACGGCAGCACCCCCGTGCAGGTGAAGATGTACGGCCCCGCGGGCGAGATCCGGGAGTCGAGCGTGATCTACTCCGTTCCCGTGACGCAGCTTCCGCGCGGGGTCAACGAGTACGCGGCGGGGGTGGGCGCCTGCCCGCACGGGGAGTGCACCCTGGCGGCATACCTGGACCTGCGCCGCGGGGTGACGCGCACCCTTACCGTGGCCGGCGGCTTCGAGTACGAGCAGCCCGCGGACTCCGCCGGGCCCGTGCTGAGCCCGTTCGGCGCGGTGAGCGCGCTGCTGCGGCCCGGCACCAGCGCCGAGGTGCAGGCGCTGCTCGGCTCGTTCGTGCGCGGCTCGCTTCAGCACGTGGCGGCGGGCGGGGTGGCGCACGCGACGGCCGGCATCGTCTACCCGGGCTCGGGGCAGTTCTCCTTTGCGCCCCTGGCCAGCCCGCGCTGGCAGGCCGGCGGCGGGTTCAGCCGCTCGAACGTTCGCGCCGGCCCGGTGCGCGCCTATGCGCTGAACGGCCGCGCGGAGGGAACGCAGGAGGCGGGGCTGGACCGGGTGCGCGTGTCGGCCCTGGCCGCGCTGCGGTCCGCGCGGCTGGAGGCGGGCTACGAGTCCGGGCTCCCGGGCTCGCCGGGCGTCATCTTTCTGGCGCCCAGCGTTTCCCTGCCGCGCTTCGTTCCGCCCTGGCTGCGCGGGTCGGGGCTCAGCGGCAGCCTGGCCTTCGCCGAGGGCGAGCTGCGGCAGGCGGGGTTCAACACCTCGCTGCAGACGGGGCCCACCTCGTTCGCCACGCTGGCCGTGCAGTGGCTTCCCGATCCCAACGGGATGGCGGTGTACCTGACCTTCGCGCGCCGGCTGGGGTTCGCCAACGTGCAGACACAGGCCGCCTCGCTGCGCAGCCAGGTGCAGGGATCGTGGTCCGCCGAGGGGAGCGTGGCGTACGGCGGGCGGGGCGGCGTGCTCGCGCTTCCCTACCGCGGAACCGGGATGGCGGGGGTGGGCGGGCGGGTGTTCTACGACCTGGACGGCAACGGCGTGTTCAGCGCGGGCGACCGGCCTCTCCCGGGCGCCACGGTACGGATCGGGTCCGTGAGCGTGAAGTCGGGGGCGGACGGGGCCTATCGCACCTGGTCGGTGCTGCCCTTCGAGGCGGCGCAGGTGGCGCTCGACACGCTTTCGCTGGACGAGGCCGGGTGGGTGCCGGTCGCCCGTGGCGTGGAGCTTCGGCCGGCGCCGCACGTGTTCGCGGCGGTCGACATTCCCCTGGTGCAGACGCGCGAGCTGGCGGGCCAGTTGCTTCCCGGCCGCGAGGTGCCCACCGTCGCGGGGGTGACGCTGGAGATCGTCAGCCGCGAAACGGGGGACGTGCAGCGCGTGGCCACGTTCAGCGACGGCGAGTTCTACGTGAGCCGCGTACGGCCGGGCACGTACGAGATCCGTGTCGCCGAATCGTCCCTGCGCGCCCTGAACGCGATCGCCGATCCGAATCCGCTGGTGCTCGTGGTTCCCGCCTCGGGCGACGTGCTGGTGCAGGCGCCACCCATCACGCTGCGCAAGATCCGCTGACGACGTCCGCATCGATCGAAAGCAGCAGGGCAGCCGGGTCGCGCTGCCCTGCTGCTTTTTTGCACACGTGCATCACTGGGTGTACAGAAATCGGTCGCTCACAGCCAAGTGGTTGCACGGAGGCCACTTACATTTCAATCGTCCTCAAACCGCACACGACACGGAGCGCGCACGCATCATCTAAACGCGACGCAGACAACGACTTAGGGCAGGCGCAACCTCGGCTCGCGGCTCGCATCGGAGGGAAGGAGCAAAACGCTTCTCTCTCCGTGGATGCCAGCCGTGAAGACCGCCCTTGCCGCCGCCCTGATCTCCATCGCCCTGAGCGCCGCGCCCGCCCTGGCGCAGGGCTCGATCCACGCGAGCGCGACCATCCTGCCGCGGCAGGGCGTGGAGATGGGTGCGGGTGTCGCGACGGAGGTTCGGAACGGCGCGCTCGGCGTCTTGGTCGGCATCGCGAACAAGGGAGCGAGCAGCTACGTCGTGCAGGTGGCGAGGGAGGACGATTCGGCCGCACCCGCAGCGAGCATGGTCGTCCGCGGAGGGGAGAACCGGGAGTTCCGCTTCCGCCGTCCGGCGGCGGAAGCGTCGGGGCGCATCACGTACGTCATCTCCCCCATGATCTGAGAAAAGGGAGTCCCACACCGGCCGAGCCGGGACTCTCGGACGACCGGCCGCGAGGTCCAGGTCTCGGTTACTGTCGCGAGCTCTCACCCAGGGTGACGAGAAGCTCGTCCAGCTGATCGAACGTCTCGACCATTGCATCGGCTGCTCCGGTGCCGGCAGCGTCGAGCGCTTCCTTGGTAGGATAGCTCTCGTGCAGGACCACCAGCGTCTTGCCGTCCGTTTCCTCGAAGGTCACCGTGGTGACAGACCCGCCCTCGCCGCCTTCTTCATTGGTCCACGCGAGGCGCGAATACGGCTCCACTTCGACATAGGTACCGAAGAACGCGGCAGGCTCGGCGCCACCGATGTCGAATTCCAATCGGTACTTGCCTCCGACACGAGCATCCACCTCGCAGGACAGCAGGGTCATTCCCATCGACTTGGGCACCCACCAACGCCTGAGCAGCTCGGCCCTGGTAAATGCCTCGAAAACGATGCGCGCCGGGCCGTCGATGGTCCGCGTGACGACCACCTCGCGGTCCGACGTCCGTTCCACCGTGGTGCGGTTCTTCACGGGGCCGGGCCTACTCTCGGTTCCTGCGTTCATCGCTCTTCTCCTTTTGTGTGAGTTCCTCGACTACCCTGTCCAACTCGTCGAAGCGTTCGTCCCAGCGCTGGCGGTAGCTCTCGAGCCACGCCGTTTCCTCCTCCAATCGGCGCGGGCCCAGCTGGCACGTCCGCACCCGCCCGGTCTTCTTCGTGGTGACGAGCCCCGCCTGCTCCAGAACGCCGACGTGCTTCTTCATGCCCGTGAGCGTCATGTGGAACTTCTCGGCGAGCTCCGTGATCGAAGCGTCGGCTCGTCCCAGCTGCTCCAGGATGCCACGCCGCGTGGCGTCCGAGAGCGCGGCGAACGAAGAATCGAGTCGGGTCGTCATACAGTGAACCGCATGGTTCAGTATCGTAGCGCAATCGTTCGCGGCATACAAGGGGTGGCCGCGAAGAACGATGCGTTCTGCGGATGAACGAAAGCGGGCGGAACCTCGAAAGGTCCCGCCCGCTTCGCACGTCCCCGGAAACGTGCCGGGTTCAGCGATACTCGATGGCGCTGTGCGACGCGTCGGAGTAGATGTGCCGCGACAGCCAGTCGGCCAGCTTCACGAACATCCGCTCGTCCTTGCGGATGAAGTGGCACGCGCCGCTCACCACCTCGTCGGGAACGTTGTTCGGCGTCGCCGCGCTCACGAACACCGTCGGCACCTCGGCGAAGCTGGGGATCGCGCGCACCTCGCGGCAGCTCTGGAAGCCGTCGCGGCCGGGCATGTCGACGTCCAGCAGCAGCCCCTGGATGCCGCTGCCGCCCCCGGCGGCCCACGACACCAGCTCGTCACCTGAGGCGAAGCGCAGCACGCGGAAGCCCTGGTGCTCCAGCCACGCGGACATCAGCTCCGCGTGGAGCTCGTCGTCGTCGGCGAGCGCGAGGGTCGGTTGGTCTTGCATCATAGCAGGATACGGCGAGTTCATGGGCCGCATGGAGAGCAAGGATCGTCCCAGACACGCCACCTCTGGGCAAACACCCCTCCTTCAACCACTTAGGCCAACCAAACATCCGTGTGCGCTCCGTTCGGGCGTTCCCGGTGGGGAACACGCGCGCCCGAATGGGAACGCCCGCTCCGGAACGGGAACCTCACCCGTCACCGCACGGACACTTCTTCGCGCAGCCGGGCCACCAGCGCATCCACCTCGGGACCGCCGCCGCGGGTGCGCACCGCCTCCTCGGCCGCATCGCCCAGGCGCGACAATTCGGCGAACCCGTACCCCGCGGCGGCCCCGCGCAGTTTGTGAAGCTCGCGGCGCAGGGCCTCCTGGTCACCGGCCGAGAAGTGGCGCTCGATGGCCGCCAAGCGGTCGTGCAGCCCCGTGCGGAACCGGGCGCGCAGGGGAGCCAGGAAGTCGTCCTCGTCCGCCGGGGCCTCGGCCGGCATGGGCGCGCGCGTGAGTGCCTCGTCCACGTAGGCCACCAGCACGTCGGCCTCCACCGGCTTCACCACCTTGCCGTCGAACCCCGCGGGGTTGGGGTCGGCCAGGGCGCCCGCGGTGAACGCCAGGACGGGAATCGACTCCAGCGCGGTGAAGCCCCGCATCTCGGCCAGCGCCTCGGCGCCGCCGCGGCCCACCAGGTGAAGGTCCAGCAGCACCAGCCGGGGGTGCGCCTGCGCCAGGCGGGCCCCCACGCCGGGGGAGCCGTCATCCGCCACCGCCCGGTAGCCGGCGCGGCGCAGGACGATGGTGGCGTAGGCGCGGATGTCGGCATCGTCGTCCACCACGGCCACCATCTCGCCGCGGGTGCGCGCGACGGCCGCCGCGGGCACGCTCGCCTCGGCGGCCGTTTCGCCCGCGGCGGCGGCGGGGAGGGAGATCCAGAAGGTGCTTCCATGGCCGGGGATGGAGCTCACCCCCACGCTGCCGCCCATGGCCTCGGTGAGCATGCGCGAAAGCGCCAGCCCCAGCCCGGCGCCGCGCACCCGCAGCCCGGGCGGGTTCACGCGCGAAAACTCCTTGAACAGCCGCAGCTGGTTCGCCGTGGAGATTCCCGGCCCGCGGTCGCTCACCTCCACCCGCACCTCGCCGGCGCCGTCCGTCACGCGGACCGCCACCTCCCCGCCTTCGGGCGAGTACTTGACGGCGTTCTCCAGCAGGTTGAAGAGCACCTGCCGCAGCCGCCCCGCGTCGGCCAGGGCCGCGCGCGCGGCGCGGTCGTCCATGCGAAACACGATGCCGCGCGCGAACGCCTGCGGCTCCAGCGCGGTGATCACCGCCTCGGCCACCTCGGCGGCGCGCACGGGGCTGAGCGTAACCTCCAGCGCCCCCGCCTCGACTTTGCTGATGTTCAGCAGGTCGTCGACCACGTGCAGCAGGTGGCGCGCGTTGCGAAGCACCACCTCCAGGTACTCGGCGCGCACGGCGGGGTCCATCTCCTCGCCCTCGCCCTGCAGCAGCGACGCGAAGCCGATGATGGAGCTGAGGGGGGTACGGAACTCGTGGCTGACGTGGCGGATGAAGCGGCTCTTGTGCGCGCTGGAGCGCTCCGCCTCGTCCAGCCGGGTGCGCAGGGCGGCGGCCTCCGCCTGGCTCGCGGCCAGCTCCTGGCGAAGGCGCGCGGCGCTCTCGGCCGGCGGCTTCCGCGGTGGCGCCACTACTCCCTCCCGGCCAGCAGGCCGTGCTGCTTGCGGCGCTGCCACAGCACCTTGCGCGACACGCCCAGCCGGTCGGCGGCCTCCTGCACGTTGCCGCCCACCTCGCGCAGCGTTTCTTCGATGTAGCGTGCCTCCACCTCGTCCAGCGTCAGCCCGCGGGGGATCACCACGCCTTCCACCGGCGCGGCCACCGCCACGGGCGTGTTGGCCAGCTCCACGATGCGCAGCGTGGGGCCGGACGAAAAGATCATCGAGCGCTCGATGATGTTCCGCAGTTCGCGCGCGTTCCCCGGCCAGTCGTAGCGCGTAAGCCGGTCTACCCCGTCGGCGTCGATCTCGGGAACCGGCTTGGCGAAGTACTCGGCCGCGCGCTTGACGAAGTGGATGGCGATCTCGGGGATGTCGGAGCGGATGGCGCGCAGCGGGGGCAGCATCTGCGACGCCACGTTCAGCCGGTAGTACAGGTCTTCGCGAAAGGTCCCCCGCCCCACCTCGGCGCTCAGGTCGGCGTTCGTGGCGGCCACTACGCGCAGGGTGACGGTCTGCTCGCGGGTGCTGCCGATGCGGCGGAACGAGCGGCTTTCCAGGAACGAGAGCAGCTTGGTCTGCAGCTCGGGCGCCATGGTGCCGATTTCGTCCAGGAACAGCGTGCCCCCGTCCGCCACCTCGACGAGGCCTTTCTTGGCCTGCTTGGCGTCGGTGAACGCGCCCTTCTCGTAGCCGAACAGCTCCGCCTCCAGCAGCCCGGCCGGCAGCGCCGCGCAGTTCACCTCCACGAAGCGGTAGCCGGCCGCCTTGCTGGCGGCGTGGATGCCGCGGGCCACCAGGTTCTTGCCCGTCCCCGACTCGCCCAGCAGCAGCGCCGACACCTGCGGCACCGACCCCACGCTGGCGATGAACTCGCGCACCTGCTGCATCAGCGGGTGCCGGCCGATGATGGCGTGCGGGTCGAACTTGGCCTGCGTGAGGCTCTGGAGCAGCTGCTCCTTGGGCGCCTGTTCCATCGCCCGGGCGATGCGCGTTTCCAGCGAGCGCGGGTCGATGGGCTTGGTGGTGAAGTCCGAGGCCCCGGCCTGCAGCGCGCGCTCGGCGTCGCCCTCCGTCCCCCGCGCGGTGGCGATGATCACGGGTAGCCCGCGGTTCAGCTCGCGCACGCGGCGGACGAAGGTGATGCCGTCCATGCCGGGCATCACCAGGTCGCACACCACCGCGTCGGGCGGGTCGGAGCGGATTTCCTCCAGCGCGCTCTCCGCCCGCGTGAAGCCCTTGGTGACGAAGCGGCGCCCGCGCTCGATCTGCGCCGTTACCAGCGCCACCTGGTCGGGGTCGTCGTCGATGATGAAGACGGTGGGATTCATGGGGAGTGCGTGAGTGCGGAAGTGCGAAAGTGCGAAAGTGCGAAAGTGCGCGTCGCCCTGCGCTTTTACCGTTGTGACCGTTATGACCGTAGTTACCGTTGTTACCCCGGTTCCTTCCGCTCCCAGCGGTCGGCGTCGCGCACCTGGTACTTGGAGAGGGTGCGGCGAGCGGCTTCGCTCAGGTCGATGTCCAGCTGGTTGGCCAGGACCACGATCACGAACAGGATGTCGCCCAGCTCCAGCGCGATGTCGCCCTCGGGCTCGTCGTGCTTCTTGGTCTTGGGGCCGAACTGGTGGTTGATCTCGCGCGCCAGCTCGCCCACCTCTTCCGTCAGACGCGCCAGGTTCACCAGCGGCGGAAAGTACCCCTCCTTGAACTGCGAGATGTACGCGTCTACCTGCTGCTGGATTTCGCGGAGATCCATGCTTTCGCCATCCGGTGTCGGGAGATGCACGCAACCTAAGCGCGTTCCCAAATGGAAACAAGAAGAAGGCCCGCCGCAGCGTGGCGGGCCTCCTGTCGGATGATCAGCACAGCCCCGGCGCACGGGCCGGGGCTGCGAAGGTGAGAGGCGGGCTCGATTCTTATCCCCCGAACAGCGTCCAGTTGAGATTAATCAACGCGTCGTTGAAGTCACAGTCCCCCCCCGAGGGCGTGTCCTCTACGCAGAACGTGTATCCGCCGGCGTACGTGGTGGTGCCGTAGGACAGCGCATCGTACCCGGTCAGCACCTGGGTCAGCCCTTGGGGCTGGGTGCTGGAAACCACGGCGTAGTAGGTCGTGCCGCTCTGGAGTTGGAACGATGCGGTGCTCATCGCCGTCAGCGCCCCTCCACGGCCACCACCGGAGATGGTCGCGAGTGCGGTGGTTCCACCCGTTGCCCAGATGGAGACGGTGATCGTGTTGCCGGTCTGGGTGTAGCCCGACACGAAGCAGGTCAGGGAGCTGGTGGTGGTGATCAGGTCCGGCAGTGGAACGTTGTTGCCGGAGTATCCGACGTTCGTGCAGATGGCCATGATGGACGTTTCCTTTGGAAGTTGGAGAATGACTGCTGCGAATGTCCTGCGCTTTTCCGGCCCTTCACTGTGGATCGAGCCGGCAAGAGGTGATACGGCGGGCGAGGCGTATCTGCATTCCGTGTGAGAGGAGAAGGAAGGACGGCCCCGGCCCGTCCAAGGCGGGAAACGCTTTGCGGCGTCCCCGATACGTGAACACATTCTAAAGACTTGAGACTCACCAAAACGCGCTCGGGGACGCCGCGGCCTGCGCCGGAATGGTGCCCGGTAGCCCCGCGGCAAGCGCGAGGAGGACGATGCCTCCCCGCGCACGCAGGCTCAGCTCGGACCGCCGCGCCATCCGGTTCAGATGGTCGACTTGGCCGCGCGGACCTCGACGGTGGCCGTGTACAGGCCGGGCGCCGCGGTGTTGATCACCGTCTGGCCCAATGTGGCGCGCACGTGGACGTAGTTGGTAGCCACACCGCCGGGGGTGGTCTGGTAGAACTGCGACGTGGTCGCCGCGACGCCCGCCTGCGCCGTGGGGCAGGTGCCGAAGGTGCCGGCGGTGGTGGTGGCCGAAACCGAGCACGCGTACGTGGTGGTGAGCGTGGCGGTGCCGTCGCTCAGGCTGGGCAGGGCGTCGAACCAGATCTGCACGGCCACGTTGTGCTTCAGCGGAATGTATCCGGCGGCCGACACGGGGCCGGTCTGGTCGGGCGACAGGTTGCCGAACGAGATGTCCTTGACCATGGTGTGGTCGAAAGCAAGCACCTGCGCGATGGTGGCGCTGGCGTTGATCTGGCCTTCGGCCTGGGCATGGGCCATGGAGGGAGCGGCGGCAAGGAGGAGGGCGGCCGCGGTCAGGCTGAGCTTCTTCAGAGTCGACATGTGGTTCGATCCTTTGCGCATGATTGTGATGGAATGGAGTCACTGCCCGCTTTGCTTCGCCGGGCCGTGTGGAGGGCGTAACCCGCCCGGGGCACGCACCTGTGATCGAGCACTACGACCGTCTGCCTCTGCCGGGGCGGGTCCCGGGCTCTCGTGTACATGGCTCGTACGGGTTGAGAGAAGAAAAGAAGGACGGCATCTGCCCGTCCACGGAGGGAAACGCTTGCGGCGTCCCCGATACGTGAACACATTCTAAATACTTGAGATCAACCCGGTTTCATGCTCTCCATCATCTCCCTGGTTGAAGCCCCGAATGCCCCCTCTCTTTCGCCTGGAACTGCTCGGAGATCCCGCCTTTTCCGGCCCTGACGGGCCCGTTCGCGGACGCGCCGCGCACAAGCGGCGGGTGGCGCTGCTGGCTGTACTGGCGGTGGCTCGGGGGCGTCCGGTGGGGCGGGAGCGGATCATCGGGCTGCTGTGGCCGGAGCTCACCACCGAGGCGGCGCGGCACAACCTGTCCGAGTCGCTGTACGTGCTGCGCAAGGAGCTTGGGGAAGGCAGCGTGGCGGCCCCGGCGGCGGGCGACGTGGCGCTGAACCCCGAGGCGGTGGCCAGCGACGTGGCCGAGTTCCAAGACCGGCTGGAGGCGGGGGATGCGGAGGGAGCAGCGGCCCTGTACCGTGGCCCGCTGCTGGACGGCTTCTTCGTGGGCGACGCGCCCGAGTTCGAGCGCTGGATCGATGCCGAGCGCGACCGGCTGGCGCGGGCGCACGCCACCGCGCTGGAGGGGCTGGCCCAGGCGGCGGAGGATGAGGGAAGCGCCCTCCGCGCCGTGGACTGGTGGCGCCGGCTGGCCGCGCACGACCCGTTCAGCTCGCGCACGGCCCTGCGCCTTGTGCGCGCCCTGGACGCCGCAGGCGAACGCCCCTCCGCCCTGCGCGCGGCAGAGACGCACGCGGCGATGCTGCGCGAAGAGCTGGGGGTGGAGCCCGACCCGGACCTGCTGGCGCTGGTCGCGCGGCTCCGTGCCGATCCCCCGCGCGCCGCCGCGCCCGTGCCCCCCCTGGCGCACCGGCCCGCCGCGGAGCCGGCCCGCCCCCCGCCCGCCATCGATTCGTCTCCGTTCATCGATCCGCCCCAGCCCACCGCTTCCCCTTCCGCCACCGCCGCCCTGTCCCATTCCGCATCGCCCGCGTCAGCGCCGGATGAAGCCGATACGGTGGATACGGTGGATACGGTGGATACGGTGGATGCTGCGGATCAGGCGATCCGTGAGGACGCGGTGGCCGGGCTGGATGCGGAGGAAGCCTCAGAGGGAGCGAGTCCGGCGGATGCGTCCGGCGCGGCCTCGATCCCACCCGCGCCGGTTGCCGCGGAGGCGGCGGACGCCGCGCCGGTCGCGCCCCCGCCCGTAGTCCCGGCAGCGGCGGACGCGGAGGCGCCTCCCCCCCGGCCCGTCGCCGTGCCCCTCACGCCCCGGCGACGCCGCACTGCCGCCCCGTACGCGGCGTTGGGCGGAGTGCTGCTGGGGCTTCTGCTGGCCCTGCTCACCGGCTCGTCGCTGCAGACCGGGCAGAACGACGATGCGCCGCGGTATGATCCGCGGCGCATTGCCGTGCTGTACTTCGAGGACCTGAGCCCCGGGGGCGAACTGCAGTACCTGGCCGTGGGGCTGACGGAGCGGCTGATCCACGAGCTGGGCCAGGTGGGCGCGCTCGACGTGGTGTCGCGCGGCGGCGTACGCCCGTACCGTGATGGCGCCGTGCGCTTCGACAGCATGGCCGCCCAGCTGCGCGTGGGAAGCGTGGTGGAGGGCACGCTGCAACGCTCGCGCGACAGCGTCTGGGTCACGGTGGCGCTGGTGGACGCCAACACGCAGCGCCAGCTGCAGAGCCGGGTGATCGGCAAGCCGCTGGGCGACGTGGTGGCGCTGGAGCGCGCGGTGGCCGCCGAGGTGTCCGCCGCGCTGCGCAGGCGGGTGGGCCAGGAGGTGCGGCTGCGCACCGCCGCGGCAGAAACGGAAAGCGCCGAAGCGCGGGAGCGGGTACTGATGGCGGAGCAGCTGCGCCGCGACGCGCGCGCCATGGGCCGCAGCCTCGACACGCTGGACACCGGCTCGGCCGCCCGCCTGCTGCTGCGCGCCGACTCGCTGCTGGCGCGCGGCCAGGTGGCCGACCCGCGCTGGGCGCAGCCCACGCTGCTGCGGGGGTGGGTGGACATCGACCGCGCAGGCTTTGCCCGCGGCGACGCCCGCAACGCGCGTCTGCGGTCCGCGCAGCGGCACGCGGAGAAGGTGCTGGCGCAGGGGCGGGGCTCCCGTGCCGAGGCGCTGGAGCTTCGCGGCACCGCCGTCTACCGGCTGGCGCTGGAGGCGTCGGACACGGTGAGGCAGCGCGTGTGGATGGACACGGCCGAAACCGACCTGCGCGCCGCCACCGCGGCCGAGCCGTCGCGCGCCAGTGTGTGGAGCACCCTCAGCCAGCTGCTGCGCATCCGCGGACGCCTGGCGGAAAGCGAGGTGGCCGCCCGGCGCGCCCTGGCCGCGGACGCCTACCTCGACGACATGGCCGCCATCCGCCACCTCCTGTATTTCAGCGGGCTGTGGCGGGGCGACTACGCCCAGGCCCACGAACAGTGCGAGCTGGGAGCCGCGCAGTTTCCCGCCGACCGCCGGTTCACCGAGTGCCGCCTGACCCTGCTGCGCAACGACCGCACGCGCCCCGCCGACGCGGCGGCGGCCTGGCGCCTGGTGGCCGAGCTGGACCGCATCGACCCGCCGGCACGCGCCCGCGCGCAGAACCGCGTGTACGGGCCCATCTACCGGCGGATGGTGGCCGCCGCGGTTTCTGCCCGCGCCGGCGACGCGGACAGCGCCCGGGCCGTGGTGGCCCGGGCGCGAAGCGAGGTGGGGACCCACCCCGCGCTTGCCCACTCGCTGAACTACGAAGAGGCCTGGGTGCGGCTGATGCTGGGCGACACCGCGGGCGCGCGCACGCTGGTGGACCGCATGCTGGCCTACCGCCCGTCCATGCGCGAATACCTGCTACGCGACCCGCTCATCGTCGCGCTGGCCTACCGGCCCTGAGCGCGACGGGCCAGGTGCACCCGTCGTGCGTGGCCGCCGGGGTGCAGCGTCGCCAGCTTGGGCACGATGAGGGGCTCCGCCTCAGGCTCACCCACGAACTCCGAGCTGGGCAGGTGCGCCACGGCAAAGGGCGTCTCGCCCTCCACCCTCTCCTCGCCGCCTACCGCGCTTTCGGGCAGCAGCACGTTCAGCACCGCCTTCGCCATCTCCGGGCCCCTGTCGCCGTACACCGACGCATAGTACGGCACCAGGAACTTCTCGACCGCCGACACGCTCCAGAACACCGCGTCCGCCGCGTACGTCCCGGCCGGGTGGAACCCTTCCGCAGGCACCGTGACGCTCATCAGGTTCACGCTCTTGCCCTTCTGGACGCCGATCGAGGCGAACCGCACCGTCGAAGGCGGATCCTTCGGAGTAGGATCGCAGTGGATGACCACCGTGTCGTCGTCCTCCTGCACCGGGGTTTTGGACGGGCAGATTACCGGGTCGCCGTCGCGGATGACGAAGTACAGGTCGTAGCCGCGCATGCCGCTGGCGGTTTCGGCGATCTCGCGGAGGATCTGAAAGGTGACCTTCGGCTTGGGCATCGGTATCTCTCTGGCGGGAGTGAGCGCGGCGCGCAGCCCTGCCGCGCACCGTCACGATCAAGCTACCGCGCGCCCGTCAACGCGCTCTCAGCCCGGGGGTTGATGCCGGTACCCGGACGGAATAAACCGATCAGCGCGGAGATGTCGAAGCGAAGACCGGACGGTTGCGCGTCCGCGCCTGCGCGCTACCTTCCGGGCCGCAGACGGACCGTGGACCCATCTACCGCCAGGACAGGAACGTGAATCAGCCGCGCGTGGGCATCATCATGGGAAGCCGCTCGGACCGCGAGACCATGCAGGAGGCCGCGCGCGTCCTGGACGAGCTGGGGATCGCGCACGAGATGCGGGTCGTCTCCGCGCACCGCACCCCCGACCTGATGTTCCGCTACGCCGAACAGGCCGAGGGCCGCGGCATCCAGGTGATCATCGCCGGGGCCGGCGGCGCCGCGCACCTCCCGGGGATGACGGCCGCCAAGACCGTGCTCCCCGTCATCGGCGTCCCCGTGCTCTCGTCCACCCTCAACGGGCTGGACTCGCTGCTTTCCATCGTCCAGATGCCCAAGGGCGTGCCTGTCGCCACGGTCGCCATCGGCAAGGCGGGCGCGGCCAACGCGGGGCTGCTGGCGGCGCGCATCCTGGGCAGCCACGACGCGTCGATTCGAGAAAAGCTCAAGGCGTACGCGGAGCGGATGGCGGAGGATGCGCTCCGCGACCCCGCGGAGGCCGCACAATGACGGCGGACGCCGCGGCCCCGTTCCTTCCCGGCGCCACGCTGGGGATGGTGGGCGGAGGCCAGCTCGGCCGGATGTTCGCGCTCGAGGCGCGGCGGATGGGGTATCGCGTCGTGGTCCTGGACCCCGGCGAGGACACGCCCGCCGCGCAGTTCTGCGACCGCCATGTCCGCGCGCCCTTCGAGGACCTGGACGCCTGCCTGGAGCTGGCCCGCCTCTCGGACGTGGTGACGCTGGAGTGGGAGAACGCCGACGTGGCCACGCTGCGCGAGATGGAGCGCATCGTCCCCGTCCGTCCCGGGCCAGGCGTGCTCGAGGTGGCGCAGCACCGCGTGAGGGAAAAGGACGCGGCGCGCCGGCTGGGCGTGCTGACCGCGGAGTACCGCGCCGTGGGCACGCGCCAGGAGCTGGATGAGGCGCTACGCGAGATCGGCGCGCCGGCCATCCTGAAGACGGCGCGGATGGGATACGATGGGAAGGGCCAGGCGGTAATCCGCGGCGCGGGCGACGTGGACAATGCGTGGAACGCGGTTTCGGCGATGGGAAGCGAGTTCATCCTGGAGGCGATGGTGAGCTTCCGGATGGAGGTGTCCGTCATCTGCGCCCGCTCCGCGACGGGCGAAACGGCGTGCTTTCCCGTTGCTGAGAACGAGCACCGCGGCGGCATCCTTCACCTTACCCGCTGCCCCGCGCGCGTCTCGGACGAGATCGCCGCGGAAGCCATGCGCGTCGCCACTGCCCTGGCCGAGGGGCTGGGCGTCGTGGGCCTGCTGGCGGTGGAGATGTTCGTGGATGCGGACGGGCGCATCCTGGTGAACGAGATTGCCCCGCGCCCCCACAACTCCGGCCACCACACGATCGAGGCGTGCGGGGTGTCGCAGTTCGAGCAGCAGCTGCGCGCCGTCTGCGGGCTGCCGCTGGGGTCCCCCGCCCTGCTGCGCCCCGCGGCCATGGTGAACCTGATGGGCGAGGACGCGGGCACCGGGCTGGGCCGCGCGGGCGTCGCCGACGCGCTGCGGGTGCCCGAAACGTCGCTTCACCTGTACGGCAAGGGTGCGGCGCGCCCGGGCCGCAAGATGGGCCACCTGACGTCCCTGGCTGGCGACGTGGACGAAGCGGCCGGGCGGGTGCTGCGGGCATGGGAAGCCGCCACCCGCCACGGGTGAACCTGCGGCCCTTGCGCCCCAGCCTTCACGGTGGCAATAGTAGGGAACGGCTCCGCCATCTGGTTACGCGAAACCCACCCTCCACCGCCGGCAGGTGTTCCCACGCGGGGACACGGTTGCCGGAGATGTCCCCGGAACGGCACGGGTCTGCCGCGCCCGGCACCCTGAAACAAATGCGCCCCAGCGGCGTAAAGACATACATCGGAACGGCTTGCTGACGCGAGGCCCATCTGGCCCGCCGCTTGCCTTGTTTCGAGGTGGGAAACGACCTGCGGAGGAGCCCATGATCCTTCACTGCAACTTCGAAGAGCTGCGTGCGCTGTCCTCGGGAGGCGAGGCCATCGTCACGGCGGCCGAGGCCTCCTCCACGAGCCCGGTCTCCGCGCCGGCCGAAGGCGTGGCCCACGTGGAGCTGCTGCTCCCCCGGCTGACGGGCGACTTCAGCATCGACACGCTCGACGAGCAGCGCCGGGTGCGCAGCGCGGTGCACCTGATCTGCGACGACTTGCGCACGCGGATGGACCAGAAGGTCATCGAGTTCAACCCGGCGCACGAAGAAGCCGTCGCCCTGTACTTCGACTACGCCCACAGCCGCTCGGTGCTTCACCGCGTGGACGTGATCGGCGCCGAGATGACGGGCATCGTCGACCTGATCACCGGCGGGCACCCGGAACTCGGCGGAAGCATCACCTTCCCCGACTGACGGCCGTCCGTCGCACGCGCCCGAAAAGCCCCGCGCCTCGAGAGATGAGGCGCGGGGCTTTCGATTGTCCGCTTGGTGCGGAAAGGATCGGCGGTGCAAGGGCCCACGACACCGGGCGGGCTCAGGGCACGCCCAGCACCGCCCGGCCGCTGCGCATCTCATAAATCCCGAAGCCGATGTGCTCCCACGGCCCCGCCTCGCGGGCCAGGAAGTACACGGCGGGGTCGGTTCCCAGGCGAAAGAACGTCACCGGCTGCACCGCCCGGATCAGCGCGGGATCCACGGGCCCCCACTCGGGATGCCCGAAGAGGCCGCGCACCACCCGCCGCTGCACCGGATCGTAGACGAAGAAGAGCGACGCCCGCCGGTCTCGCCCGGTTCCGTACGCCAACTGCGCCGGCCACTGCACCACTAGGCTCGCCTCGCCCTCCACGCCCAGCGCCAGCGGGGTGCCCAGCTCCACCGCCTCGGCGCGGTCGCCGGGGGCACGCTGCTGCTCCGCGGCCCCATACAGCCGCAGCGCCTCGGCACGCAGCAGGGCCATCCCCGCAGAGTCCAGCGCGACGGGGGCGGCCATGACGGCGTGCAGCGGCGGGCCGGGGCGCCAGAAGAGCACGGGACCGGCAGCGGCGGTGCCGGACGGCACCAGCCCGGCGAGGTACGCCGCCTCGTACTGGTCCGCGCGCGTGGGCCGCACCTGTGCCACGCGCACCCGCGCGGGCCGGCCCGCCGAATCCACGCCCGGCAGCTCCTCGCCGGCAACGAGCGTGTCGGCCAGGTGCGCGCAGTCGCGGACGAAGCGGCGGCCATCGTGGCAGCCCGCGAAGCGTTCGGCGTTGCCCTCGACGAACGAGTCCGGGTCGTACACCCCCAGCACGCCGGCGCGCGCGCCGGGAGCGCACGCGGCCAGCGGCAGCAGGGCCGGCAGGAGCAGGCGAAGGAACTTCATTTCGATGGCTGCGGGATGAAAGCCGCCGCCCCGGCGCGAGACCGGGGCGGCGGGGGCACGCTAGAGGATGTACTTGCGCAGGTCCTCGTCCTCGACGATGTCCTTCAGGCGGTTGCGGACACGCTCGGCATCCACAACGATGTGCTTTTCGGCCATGTCGGGAAGGTCGAACATCACGTCTTCCAGCAGCGTGGTGAGCACGGTGTGAAGCCGCCGCGCGCCGATGTTCTCCATCCGCTCGTTCAGCTGCGCCGCGGTGCGCGCCACCTCGCGCACGCCGTCGTCGGTGAACACCAGCTCCGCCCCGTCGGCCGCGGCCAGCGCGCGGTACTGCGACACCAGGGCGTTCTTGGGCTCCTGCAGGATGCGGACGAAGTCGTCCTGCGTCAGGCTGCTCAGCTCCACCCGGATGGGAAAGCGGCCCTGCAGCTCGGGGATCAGGTCCGACGGCTTGCTGACGTGAAAGGCGCCCGCGGCGATGAACAGCACGTGGTCGGTGCGCACCATCCCGTACTTGGTCTGCACCGTGGAGCCCTCGACGATGGGAAGCAGGTCGCGCTGCACTCCCTCGCGCGACACGTCGGGCCCGCCCGCCGCGCCGCGCTCGCCGGCGATCTTGTCGATCTCGTCCAGGAAGATGATCCCCATGTCTTCCACGCGGTCGAGCGACTCGTTCACCACCTCGTCCATGTTCACGAGCTTGTCGAGCTCGTCCTGCAGCAGAATGCGGCGCGCCTCGGCCACGCTCACCCGGCGGCGCTTGGTCTTCTTGGGAAGCCAATCCTGCAGCATGTCCATCAGGTTGCCGTCCATGCCGCCGCCATCCATGCCGCCACCCATGGGAATCATCATGTTCTCCACGGGCATGCTCTGGCTGACCTCCACCTCCACCTCGCGCTCCTCCAGCTTGCCGTCGCGCAGCAGCTGGCGGAACTTCTCGCGGGTGCGCTCGCGCCGTTCGCGGCCGGCCACGTCCTCCACCGGCTCCGCCTGGCCAGCGGGCGTGGCGAACCACACGCGCTCCTTCTTGTCGCCGTCACCGGCGGGCGCGCCGGCGGCGGGAGCGGTCTGCGACTCGGCGGGGGGGATCAGCAGGTCCAGCAGGCGGTCTTCCACCCGCTTCTCGGCCTCGTCCTGCACCTCGTCCTCGCGCTCGGTCCTCACCATGTTCACGGCCACGTCCACCAGGTCGCGCACCATCGACTCCACGTCGCGGCCCACGTAGCCCACCTCGGTGAACTTGGACGCCTCGACCTTCACGAACGGCGCGCCGGCCAGCCGGGCCAGGCGCCGGGCGATCTCGGTCTTTCCCACGCCCGTGGGGCCGATCATGATGATGTTGTTGGGGGCGATCTCCTCGCGCAGGTCCTCGGCCACGCGCTGGCGGCGCCAGCGGTTGCGAAGCGCGATAGCCACCGACTTCTTGGCCGCGTTCTGCCCCACGATGTACTTGTCGAGCTCGGCGACGATCTGGCGGGGCGTCATCTCGTCCAGCCAGAGCGGCTCCTGGGCCTCGCCCTCCGCGGGCTTCACCTCGGTTTCGTTCGTCGACATCCTATTCAGTTCCCAGCGCGCCGTCAGTCCAGCTCCAGCACGGTGATGTTGGTGTTGGTGTAGATGCAGATTTCGCCCGCGATCTCCAGCGCCTTGCGCACGATCTCGGGGGCGGGGAGCGACGAGTGCTCCTTGAGCGCGCGCGCCGCGGCCAGGGCGTAGCTTCCGCCCGAGCCGATGGCCACGATGTCGTCGTCGGGGGCGATGACGTCGCCGGTACCGCTGAGCATGTACAGGTTCTCGCGGTCGGCCACGGCCAGCAGCGCCTCGAGCCGGCGCAGGTAGCGGTCGCTGCGCCAGTCCTTGGCCAGCTCCACCGCCGCGCGGGAAAGGTTGCCGGGGTAACGCTCCAGCTTTTCCTCGAACTTCTCGAACAGGGTGAACGCGTCGGCCACGGAGCCGGCGAAGCCCGCCAGCACCTTGCCGTCCTTGAGCTTGCGCACCTTGGTGGCCGACGACTTGGCGATGACGTCGCCCATGGTCACCTGGCCGTCGCCGCCCAGCGCGATCTTGCCGTCGCGGCGAACGGCCAGGATGGTGGTGGCGTGGAACGTGGGGATTGCCATATCTCCAAAAACCGGTACGAAAGACGGAGTACGTGCCGTGAACGTCGTTTCAAGGCGGACCGGCTGCGTCCGCCCGCACAAGGTCGCGCGGTTTCAGGGGTTACGCAACCTTTGGGGCCCCTCCCCCGGCAAACTGCGCCGGGAGAGGGGAGAACGCCGTGCCGGAGGGGGCTGGGCCGCGCCTGCGCCCCACAGCCTGTCATCCTGAGGCCCAGGCGCGCCGTGCTCGCCCGCACACCACTCCCCGCGGGCCGAAGGATCTAGCCAGGCGCCACTTCTCGACTTGGGCGCGACAGCGGCATGGGGCCTTGGGCCTCGGACGGGCGCGTGACCTGGGCCCAGCGCATTCCTCGGGCGGGCCCCTCCCCCGGCCCCTCCCCCGGCAAACTGCGCCGGGAGAGGGGGGAACTTCGATCGAGATTCGACGGGCGATCGCTCATGCCGCGGCAGCCCCCTCCCCCCGGCCCCCGTCCCCCGCTGCGCAGGGGAGGGGGAGACCTGAACTGCACTCCGGCTGGCCTCGCGCACCCGACTGGCTCCCTTCCCCCGCGCAGTTTGCGGGGGAAGGGTTGGGGTTGGGGGGCGCCTGCCCGAGCACCGGGCCTGCCTGCCCACACCCAGGCCCGAAGTGTACCCCCTCTCCCACGCTGTTTGTGGGAGAGGGTGGCACGCGTGTCAGCGCGGCCGGGTGAGGGCCCACGGCAGCCGAGGCCTCGGCATCCCTGACCGCTGCCGCGCCCCGGCTTGTACGTGCCCGCGGCTAGATCCTTCGCCCGCGGGGTCCGGTTTGCGGCCGGTTCGGCGCGCTTGGGGCTCAGGATGACAGGCTCTGGAGCGCTCCTCCGAACATAGACTCCCATGCAGGGCCGGGGCCTCTGCTACGCCCGCGGGTGCGCCTTCCGGTACACCGCCTTCAACCGCTCCTTGGACGTGTGCGTGTAGATCTGCGTGGTGCTCAGGCTGGCGTGCCCCAGCAGCTCCTTCACCGCCATGAGGTCGGCGCCCGCGTCCAGCAGGTGCGTGGCGAAGCTGTGCCGCAGCGAGTGCGTGGAAAGCCCCGTCTCGCCCGCGACGCCGCGCAGGAACTCGCCCACGATGTTCTGGATCTGCCGCACCGACAGGCGCTTGCCCGTCTGCCCCACGAACATCGCCCGCCCCTCCGGCCGCGTGGCTCCCGCGATCACCTGCTCGCGCGCGCCGATGTACCCGCGTATCGCCCGCAGCGCCACGCGTCCCACAGGGACGATGCGCTCCTTGCGCCCTTTGCCCATCACCCGCACCCGGTCGCTGACCAGGTCCACGTCAGGCACGTTCAGCCCCTGCAGCTCCGACAGGCGCAGCCCGGCCGAGTAGAACAGCTCCACGATCGCCAGGTTGCGCAGCCCGTGGAACCCGCCCGTCTCCGCGCGCATCTGCGCGGTCTCGAAGAGCCCGTCCATCTGGTCGCGCGTCAGGAACCCGGGAAGGTGCCGCTCGCGCTTGGGGGTGCGGACCGCGCGGGCCGGGTTGGCGTCCACCCGCCCCTCCACGTGAAGAAAGCGGTACAGCGAGCGGACGGACGAAACCTTTCGCGCGATGCTGGTGCGCGACAGGCCGCGGCGGGTGGCGCAGTCGCCCATCCACGAGCGGATCGCCAAGCGGTCCACCCCGCCCCACGACCACTCGGGCGCACCGTAGTAGCGGTCCAGGAACTCGCCGAACTCGCGCAGGTCGTCCGCGTACGCCCGCACCGTCTGGGGCGAGAGGCCGCGCTCGTGCGCCACGTAGCGAAGGAACTCGTCGAGCTCGCCCCCCCGCCGGGCCTCGGCGTCCGCGCGGTCCGTCATCGCGCCGCCGCCGCCTCTACTCCGCCGGTGATGCCGTTCGTCTCCATCCACGCGGCGAAGTCGGCGCGGGCGCGCTCCACCAGCTTTTCGCGCTTCAATTCCTTCTTCTTGACCACCACGTCCAGCGGGTCCAGCAGGCCGAAGTTGCTGTTCATCGGCGCGAAGTGCTTGGGATCGCTCTCGCGCAGGTAGCGCATCAGCCCGCCCATCATCGTCGTCGGGGGCGGAACCGCCGGCTCCAGCCCGCGGACCACGCGGTCCAGGTTGGCGGCCGCCAGGATGCCCACGGCGGTGGACTCGGTGTAGCCCTCCACCCCGGTGATCTGCCCGGCGAAGATCAGCTCGGGGCGGTCGCGCAACGAGCCGTGCGGCGACAGGCACGCGGGCGAGTTCAGGTACGTGTTGCGGTGGATGGAGCCCCAGCGCAGGAACTCGGCGTTCTCCAGCCCCGGGATCGTGTGGAAGATGCGCTTCTGCTCCGGGATCTTCAGGCGGGTCTGGAAGCCCACCAGGTTCCACATGTTCCCCGCCCGGTCTTCGCGCCGCAGCTGGATGACGGCGTGCGCCCACTTGCCATCGTTCCACGGCACCGGCAGCCCCACGGGCTTCATGGGCCCGAAGCGCAGCGTGTCGACGCCGCGGCCGGCCATCACCTCGATGGGCAGGCACCCCTCGAAGTACGGCACGTTCTCCCAGTCGTGCCCCGCGTAGGGCTCACCGGTGTTCAGCGCCTGGATGAACGCCTCGTACTGCTCGCGGTCCATCGGCGCGTTCAGGTAGTCCTCGTCACCGCCCTTCCCCCAGCGCGAGGCGTAGAAGAGCTTGTCCATGTCCAGCGACTCGGCGCTGACCACGGGGGCGATGGCGTCGAAGAACGCCAGCCCCTGGTCGCCCAGCGAGCCGCGGATGGACTGGGACAGCGCGTCGGAGGTCAGCGGGCCGGTGGCCACGATGGCGGGGCCATCGGGAAGCGCCTGCATCTCTTCGCGCACTACGCGGATGCGGGGATGCGCCTCGATGGCCGCCGTCATCCGCCCCGCGAACTCGGTGCGATCCACGGTGAGCGCGGTGCCGCCGGGGATGCGCGATTCGCGGGCGCAGGCCAGCAGCAGCGAGCCGCCGATGCCGAGCGCGTCCATCTCCAGCTTCAGCAGTCCGTGCGCGTTCTGGGGGTCTTCGGACTTGAAGGTGTTGGAGCAGACGATCTCGCCCAGCAGCTCGGTGTTGTGCGCGGGGGTGCCGCGCACCGGGCGCATCTCGTACAGGGTGACGTCGTGCCCGCGCTCGGCGAGCTGGTACGCCGCCTCCGACCCCGAAAGCCCGCCGCCGACTACCGTTACCTCCGCCATCGTATATCCCCTCAACGTTGAAAGAACTTCAGAACCTGATGAGCCGGGCCGTGTCGCATGCCCCGGCGCCCCCCATCCCCAACCCTTCCCCCACAAACTGCGTGGGGGAAGGGAGCCAGTCCGGCGCGCCACCCAAATGCCAGCGCAGCGACGAGCTTGTCATCCTGAGGCCCAGGCGCACCACACTCGCCCGCACACCGTTCCACGCGGGCCGAAGGATCTAGCCCGGCGCCACTTCCCAGCCTGGGCGCGACAGCGGCACGGAGCCTTGGACCTCGGACTCCCCACGCGACTTGGACCCGTCGCATTCCTCGGGCGGGCCCCTCCCCCGGCCCCTCCCCCGGCAAACTGCGCCGGGAGAGGGGGGAACATCGTGCCGGGCAGGGCTGGCTGCCGCTCAGGCCGCGGCAGCCCCCTCCCTCCGTCCCCCGTCCCCCGCTGCGCAGGGGAGGGGGAGACCTGAATCGCACGGCGGCTGGCCTCGCGCACCCGACTTCGCGTGCAGTCCGCGAAGGCGGACTTCGTGACGTTCCAGCCGCGGTTTCAACCGCCCGGACGGGGGCGTGGGCGCGCTCTTCGACCGCCGCCGCACCCAAAGCCTGAAGTGTACCCCCTCTCCCACGCTGTTTGTGGGAGAGGGTGGACGAGCCTAGGCGAGGACGGGTGAGGGCCCCACGGCAGCCGGGGCCTCGGCTACGGTGACCGCTGCCGCGCCTCGGCTGGTTCGTGCCCCACGCTAGATCCTTCGGCCGCGCGGTCCTGTGCACGGCCCGGCCCGGCGCGCCTGGGCCTCAGGATGACAGCCGGCGATCACCCGTCAAACGCATCCGCCCTCCCCCGCGCGCCGGACGCGGGGGAGGGCGGATCGCGCGGCGCCGAAATGCGACGCGACCGCCTTCTACTTCCCAGTCCCGGGCTTCTTCGCCCCCGTGCGACCCACCGTCTTGGCCGCCGTACGCGCGGTGCTCTTCGCCGCCGCACTGCGCGCCGACTTGGCCGTCTTGGACGCCGTCGTCTTCCGCCCCGTCTCCGCCGCCCTGGCCGACTTCGCCGCCGGCCTGGATGCAGACTTCGCGGCGGTCTTCGTCGCGGTCTTCCCGGCCGTCTTCCGCGCCGGCGCCCCGCGGCGCGCGCCCTTCTTGGCCGGCGGCCCCGCCGCGGCGCGTTCCGCCAGGAGGGTGACGGCCTGCTCCACCGTCAGCTCATCCGGTCCTACCCCCTTGGGCAGCGACGCGTTCACTCCGCCGTGCTTCACGTACGGCCCGTAGCGCCCCTCGAAGAGCAGGATGGGCTCGCCGTCCTTGGGGTGCGGGCCCACGGTCTTGAGCGGCTCCACCGCCGCGCGCTGCCCGCGCCCGCCCTTGGGCTGGCTGAGCAATTCCACCGCGCGGGCGAGGTCCACCGTGTAGACGTCGTCCTGCTTGGCCAGCGAGCGGAAGTCGCCCTCGTGCACCACGAACGGTCCGAAGCGGCCCACGCTGGCCTGGATCTCCTTGCCCGTGTCCGGGTGCAGCCCCAGGGTCCGCGGCAGAGAAAGGAGCTTCAGCGCGAACTCCAGCGACAGGTCCGCGGGGTTCAATCCCTTGGGCAGCGACGCTCGCTTGGGCTTCTCCTTGCTCCCCTCCGCGGCCTCGCCCAACTGCACGTACGGTCCAAAGCGGCCCTGCAGCATCATCACCGGCTTGCCGCTGGCCGGGTCCATCCCCAGCACGTCCGGCCCCTCGGCCTTGGCGCGAACCAGCTGCTCCATCTGCTCGTCCGTCAGGTCCGCCGGGGCGATGCCGTCCGGAAGCGACGCGGTCATCGTGTCGCCCTCCGTCCCCATCTCCACGAACGGGCCGAAGCGGCCGATGCGCACGCGGCCCGGCGCGCCCTCCAGGATCACCGTCGACGCCTCGCGCGGATCGATCGCCTCCTGGCCGCGCTTCACCGTCTCGTTCAGTCCCTCTTCCCCCAGGAAGAAGTGCTGGAGATAGGGAAGCCACTCGGCCGTGCCCTCGGCGATCTCGTCGAGCTCCTCTTCCATCCGCGCGGTGAAGCGCGTGTCGACCAGCGAGGGAAAGTTCCGCTCCAGCAGCCCCGTCACCGCGAACGCCGTGAAGGTGGGCACCAGCTGGTTGGTCACCCGGTCCACGTAGCCCCGGTCGATGATGGTGCCGATGATGCTGGCGTAGGTGCTGGGCCGGCCGATGCCCTCGGCCTCCAGCTGCTTGACCAGCGACGCCTCGGTGTAGCGGGCCGGCGGCTGCGTCGCGTGGCTCAGCGCCTCCAGGGTGCGCAGCCCCAGCGCGTCGCCGCGCGCCAGCGGCGGCAGCGGCTCGTCGCGGTCTTCCAGCGCCGCGTCGGGATCGTCGGACCCTTCCACGTAGGCGCGGAAGAAGCCGGGAAAATCGATGCGCTTGCCCGATGCGCGGAAGGTGGCCCCGTCGGCCTCGATCTGCGCCGTCAGGTAGGTCAGCCGCGCGTCGGCCATCTGGCTGGCGACGGTGCGCTTCCAGATCAGCTCGTACAGCGCGCCCTCCACCCCGCTCAGCCGCAGCTCCTCGACCGTCTTCATCTCCGTACCGGCCGGCCGGATGGCCTCGTGGGCCTCCTGCGCGCCCTTGCTCTTCGTCGTGAACTGGCGCGGCTGCGGGCTCAGGTAGTTGTCGCCGTACAACTGGGCGATGCGGCTGCGCGACGCCTTCATCGCCTGGTCGGACAGGTGCACCGAGTCCGTCCGCATGTACGTGATGTAGCCCTCCTCGTACAGCCGCTGCGCGATCCGCATGGTGTCGCGGGCGGAAAGCCGCAGCTTGCGGTTGGCCTCCTGCTGCAGCGTCGAGGTGGTGAACGGCGGATAGGGGCGGCGGATGGAGGGCTTCTCGTCCGTCTCCGCCACCCGCCAGTCCGACGTCCTCAGCCGCTCCTGCAGCGCGCGCGCCTCGTCCCCGCCCAGCAGGACGACGTCGGCGGTCTTGAGCCGGCCGGTGTTCTCGTCGAAGTCGCGCCCCGACGCCACCCGCTTGCCGCCCACCGCCGCGAGCACGGCGGTGAAGGGGGTGATGCCGCGCAGCAGCGTCGCCTTGAGGTCCCAGTAGGTGGCCGACCGGAAGGCGCGCCGCTCGCGCTCACGCTGGACGAGAAGACGCACGGCGACGGACTGCACGCGCCCGGCGCTTAGGCCGCTGGAGATCTTCTTCCACAGCAGCGGGCTGACGGTGTAGCCCACCAGCCGGTCGAGGATGCGCCGCGTTTCCTGCGCGCGCACCAGGTGCTCGTCGATCTGCCTCGGCTTGCGGATCGCTTCGCGGATGGCCTCGGGGGTGATCTCGTGGAAGACGATGCGCGAGACGGGCACCTTGGGATCCAGCACCTGCACCAGGTGCCAGCCGATGCTCTCGCCCTCGCGGTCTTCGTCGGTCGCCACGATCAGCTCGCCCGCGTCCTTCAGCAGCGCCTTGAGCTCGGCGACGATCTTCCGCTTCCCGGCGGGGACCACGTACAGCGGCTCGAAGCCGTCGTCGACGTTCACCCCCAGGCGCGCCCACTCCTGCCCCTTGAACTTGGTGGGGATTTCCGCGGCCGACTCGGGAAGGTCGCGGACGTGGCCCATCGACGCCGCAACCACGTACCCCGAGGGGAGGAAGTTGCGAATCGTCTTCGCCTTGGTCGGCGACTCGACCACCACCAGCCGTTTGTCTTTCTTGACCGCCATGATCTAACGAGAAGGAGTTCCGCTCACCTGGAGGGAGCGGATGTGCCGTTCGATGTCGTCCACGATGGAGCCGACGGCGCGCGCGTCGGTGTCGAGATGCAGGTCTGCCCGGGCGTAGAGCGCTTCCCGCGCCGACAGGAGCCGCTGTACAGCGGCCAGCGGATCTGCCCCGGCGAGCAAGGGGCGTTCCCCCGGCGCCCCGGCCGCGCGCCGCACCGCCTCTTCGGGCGAGACGCGGAGCCAGACGGAAAGTGTCCCCAGGCCCAGCGCGTCCAGCAGGGCGGGCTGGGTGACCCATCCGCCGCCGGGGGAGAGGACGATGGACTCGCGCCCGGCGATCCGCTCCGTCGCCTGGGCCTCCATCGCCCGGAACGCCGCCTCGCCGTCCGCGGCGAAGATGTCGGGGATCCGCCGGCCGGCGAAGGCCTCGATCTCGCGGTCCAGGTCCACGTGCGTCCAGTCCAGCCGCCGCGCCAGCTCCGCCCCCACGGCCGACTTGCCCGACGCCATCATCCCCACCAGGACGACGCGCCGGACGGAACCGTCAGCCAAACGCGCCCCGCGCGGCGATGCGCTGCACGTACCCGTCGAAGTTGCGCCGCAGGTCGGCCATGGTGTCGCCGCCGAACTGCTCCAGCACGGCTCCCGCCAGGACGATGCACACCATCGCCTCGGCCACCACCCCCGCGGCGGGGACGGCGACCACGTCCGACCGCTCGCGCACCGCCTCGGCGATCTCGCCGGTGCGCAGGTCTACCGTCGCCAGCGGCTGCATGAGCGTGGAGATGGGCTTCATCGCCGCGCGGACGACGAGGGGCTGGCCCGTGGTGATGCCGCCCTCCAGCCCGCCCGCGTTGTTGCTCGCGCGGCCGAATCCCCCGCCCCGCGGGTTCCCGGGCTGGGCCACGATGGCGTCGTGCACGCGCGACCCCGGCCGCATCGACCCATCGAACCCCAGGCCGATCTCCACGCCCTTGATGGCCTGGATGGACATCAGCGCGTGCGCCAGCCGGCCGTCGAGCTTGCGGTCCCACGACACGTGCGACCCCAGCCCCGCCGGCACCCCCCGCGCGACCACCTCGACGACGCCGCCCAGCGTGTCGCCCGCGCGCTTGGCGGCGTCGATGGCTTCGATCATGGCCCCCTCCGCCTCCGGGTCCAGGCAGCGGACGGGGGAGGGGTCGGACGCGGCGTTCAGGTCGGCGGGCAGCTCGGCCGGCGCCGCGGCCACGATGCCCCCCAGCGAGGCCACGTGGCTGCCGACGGTGATCCCCAGCTCGGCCAGCATCCGCCGGGCGACGGTGCCCGCAGCCACGCGCGCCGCCGTCTCGCGGGCACTGGCCCGCTCCAGGATGTCGCGGGCGTCGGTGCGGTCGTACTTGAGCGCGCCGACGAGATCCGCGTGGCCCGGCCGCGGAAAGAACACGCGCCGCATCGCTTCGTCGTCACCCTCGGCGGCGGACGGGGCCGGGGACATGGCGTCCGTCCAGTTGGCCCAGTCGCGGTTCCTCACCAGCAGCGTGATGGGAGAGCCCAGCGTCTGCCCGTGGCGCACCCCGGACAGGATCTCGGCGCGGTCAGACTCGATGCGCATGCGCCCGCCGCGGCCGTACCCGCCCTGGCGGCGGCGAAGCTCGCGGTCGAGGTCGTCGGCGGAAAGGGCGAGGCCGGCGGGCGCGCCCTCGACCACCGCGGTCAGCGCGGGGCCGTGCGACTCGCCGGCCGTAACGAAGCGAAAGGTCGGCATGCGGTAAATAAAGCGCCGGGGCCGGGCGGGCGCCAGTGGGACGAAGGCGTGCGAAGGTTCTGGGCCGGCCGCAACGGCGGCTCCGCGGACGACGAAGGGCCTGGCTGAAGCCAGGCCCTTCGTTTTTCCGTGACCGCCGCCCGTCAGGGCGGCGACTGGCCCAGGTCGGCGTAGGTGAGCGTCAGCCCCAGCACGCCGCCCGAGGTAAGGGCGTACAGGCGCAGGCTGACCTCGGCCGGGTCGCCGGCCGCCCGGGGCGCCACCACCAGGGCACCCACCACCGGGTCGCGCGTGTACACCCGCTTGACCAGGCGGAAGTGGTACGCGTCGATCACGTCCACGTACGGTCGGCCCGCCCCGTCGAGCCCCGACACGAAGCTCAGGGCGCTTCGGGAGGTGGTGTAGTCGGCACTTTGCGGGTGCATGGCTACGCCGCCCGTCGGAGATCCGCTGGCCACGGCCCCCTGCCTGCGCAGGTCGGGGGTGAAGTAGTACGCCTCGTTGCCGCGCGCCACCCCCAGCGAACCGTCGCGGTTCAGCCCCAGCCCGATCACCCGCTCGGCCGAGTTGGCGATCAGGTCGCGCACGTCGCCCCGCAGCACGAGCGAGTCACCCAGCGCCTCGAACATGGGGATCCGCGCATTGACCCGGGCGCCCTCGCCCACGGCCACGAAGCGCCGGTCGACGCTCGCCGCCACGAACGTGGTGTCGGCAAAGCCCACGTCCTCGATGTCCGCCCCGATGTCGAGGCGTGCGTCGTACTTGCCTCCCGACGGATTCGCCGGAAGCGACCGCAGCGTGCGAAGCGAGTCCGACACCGTCACCAGGTCGCCGGCAATGCACTCCGGGTCCTGCGTGTCGCCGAAGCGGCGGCGCGGGCACACGATGATGCTGGACGGGGGCAGATGGAACGCCGAGTCGGCATTCACGACGGTCGCCCGCCCGGCCGTCGTCTTCTCGACGTAGCCGGTGAACACCTCCGACCGCAGCTTGCGCTCGTCGTACAGGCGAACGGTGCCGTCCTTGGCCGCGGCCGTGGGCTTGGTGCTGTACACCAGCAGGCCGTTCGAAGCCTGCGTCAGGAACTGGGGCCGGTCGCTGTAGTCGAAGAGGGTAACCGACTGGACCGCCGCGGTGGTCGTCGAGAAATCCACCCCGAACAGCCGCTCGTTCCGGGTGAGGATGCGCCTGTCCTCCGCCAGCGATCCGTCCAGCGCGATCACCGAGATGTTGGTGCCGCCGCTGTTCGCCACGTATAGCGAATCGGCGTTGCGCCCCAGGGCCACGCCCCAGGGCTGCGCGCCCACGTTCACCGATCCGGAGTACGAGGCAGCGCCCAGCGGCAGCAGCTCCACGCGGTTCCGGGTGAAGTTCGACAGGTACACGTAGCTGCCGTCGGCCACCAGGTCCGGGATCACGTCGTTCCCGTTCGGGCGGCGCACCGTCGTGCCCCGGGCGATGAACACGGGCACCACCCGGCCGCTGATGCTGGTGATCACCACCCCGCCGGGGCCGGCGAGGCAGTCCAGCTGCTGCGGCGTGTTGGGCGTGACCGCCGCGCCGCAGTTGCCGCTGGAGTCCTTGGACCAGGCGGTCACCTCCAGGTCCACGCTGGCGGTGTCGAGCGGGCTCAGCCCCAGGTCGGAGAATTGGAAGCGGAAGGTGCCCGTCGTTACGGGCCCGGCGCCCCGGTACACCCGCAGGGTGTCGGGCGCGCCGGTGCCGCGGCGGATGGCCAGCACGGTCACGCCCACCGAGTCTACCCGCGTCTCGTCGACCCCCGTCACCGTCACTTCGAACGAGTCGGCTTGCTCCACGGTGGCGCGGACGTTGGTCTGGAACGTGGTCCGCGGCCGGATGCGGTCCACCTCGGCCGCGCGCACCTGCACCTGCACGGGAACCGCGGTGCCCGCCTGGAGCGCCCCCGAAACGGTGCTGGCGTCGATCTGCAGCGTACCGTCCGCCGCCAGCAGCGGAATGTCGATCACCAGCAGGGTGTCGACGCTAGGCCGGGGCGTGGGCAGCGAGAACGTGGTGTCGAAGGCGAACACGCCCGACCCGCGCACCCGCACCGAGGTGATGAGGTCGCGCGAGTCTTCGGCCAGCACCCGGATGCGCAGCTCGGCCCCGCCGCGCGGGTCCTGCCCGGCCGGAATCGACACCTGCACCCGCGGCCCGCCGATGGAAACGAGCGCCGTGTCCGCCGTGGAAAGCCCCGCCGAGTCGGTGGCGGTCACCACGATCATCACTCCCGATTCGCGCGCGGTGTCGGGTGCCGCCAGGAGGAAGCGGTCGAGGATCGTGTCGGTGACCACCCGCGAACCGCCTGCCAGGTTCACCGTTTTGCTGACGTACCGCTCCACCGTGGTGTCGGTGCCCAGCGCCACGCTGCCGCGTACGGAGAAGCCCTCGAACACCACCTGCGCCAGGCGGCGGTCGTCGCGCACGCGCGCCCGGACGAACACCGAGTCGCCCACCGCGATGGTGCCGGTGCGCGCGTCCGGGAGAACGATGTCCACCGACGGCGCCGCGGACGGGCCGCCGATGTTGATCCGCACCGTGTCGGAACGGGAGTAGCCCGTGCTGTCCACGGCGGTCACCACCACGTACACGCCAGACTCGCGCGCCGTGTCGGAGGTGGCCGTCAGCACCCGCTGAAGGGTGGTGTCGGTTACCGCGCGCCCCGAGGACGCAAGGTCCACCTCTCGCGTGGCATAGCGGGGCACGACCACGGCCGTGCCCTGCGCCGCGTCTCCCCGGATCGAGAAGGCCGAGAAGGTTACCCGCGCCAGGCGCCGGTCGTCGCGCACCCGGGCGCGCACCACGAGCGAGTCGTGAAGGAGAACCGTTGCGCCCGGAGCCGGCGAAAGCACGTCCACCAGCGGCGCGGCCCCGTTGCCGGCGATGGTGAACCTCACCGTGTCGGCACTCGTGTAGCCGGACGTATCCACCGCCGTGACCACCACCAGCACCCCCGATTCGCGGGCGGTGTCGGGGGTGGCGGGGAGCAGCCGCTCTACGGTGGTGTCGGTCACCACGCGGCCGCCCTCGAGCAGGTCGGCCTCGCGCGCCTCGTACCGGGGAACGAGCGTGGCCGTGCCCTGGGCCGCGTTGCCGCGCACCGAGAACGCCTCGAAGCTCACCCGCGCCAGGCGCCGGTCGTCGCGCACGCGGGCGCGCACCAGCAGCGGCTCGCCCAGGTTCACCGTTCCGTTCGCCGCCGGGGCCAGCACGGTGACCAGGGGTGCCGCCCCCTGCCCGCCGATGGTGATGCGGACCGTGTCGGCGGTGGTGTAGCCCGACGAGTCGGCGGCGGTCACCACCACGTACACGCCCGATTCACGCGCGGTGTCGGGGGTAGCGCGCAGGTAGCGGCTGATCGTGGTGTCGCGAACGGCCGGGCCGGTGCCCGGCATGCTCACCTCCGTCGCCAAGTACCGGGGCACCACCACCGCCGTGCCCAGCGCCGGGTCGCCCCGGACCGAGAAGGCGGAGAACGTAACCCGCGCCAGCCGCCGGTCGTCGCCGACCCGGGCCGTGACCAGGAGCGAATCGCCCAGGTTCACGGGGGCCGAGGCAGGCGTCGGCGACAGGATGTCCACCGTGGGCACCACCACCTGGCGGATGATGTTGATCCGCGTGGTGTCCGCCGACTTGTTGCCCGCCGAGTCCGTGGCGGTCACCACCACGAAGATCCCGTTCTCTCGCAGGGTGTCGGGGGTGGCCAGGAGGAAGCGGTCGATGGTGGTGTCGGTCACCGCCCTGCCCGTCTTGCTCAGGTCCACGTCCTTGCCGACGAACCGCGCGACGGCGGTGTCCGTGCCCAGCTCGGGGCGCCCCCGCACGGCGTACGCCTCGAAGGTCACCTTCACCACGGCCCGGTCGTCGCGCACGCGCGCCCGCACGAACAGCGAGTCGCCCGCGTTCACCGCCGGCGTCTGCGCGTCGGGAAGAACCACGTCGACGGTAGGCGCGGCCTTGTCCTGGGTCGTCTGTCCGGGGCCGGGGCCGGTGCCCCCATTCCAGGGGTTGTCGCCCGTGCACGCCGAGAGCAGCGCGGCCAGGGCCAGGGCCGCCGCGACGGCGGCCCTGCTGCGGAGGAATTTCATGGTAGGTACTGCGTTGTTGGATACGAAAAGACCCGTCCGTCAGCGATCCTGGCGGACGATGTGCGGGGTGACGAGAATCAGCAGGTCCTGCTTGCGCTCCGACCGGTTGGTCACGCGGAACAGCCCACCCACGATGGGCAGGTCCATCAGGAACGGAATGCCGCGGCGGGTGTCGGTGACGCGCGTCACCGTCAGCCCGCCGATGACGACGGTTTCGCCGTCGCCTACCAGCACCTCGTTCTCGGCCTGCTGGCGCGACACGTTCAGCAGGTTGTTGGAGGTCTCGGTCGGGTTGGAGTTCTCGGCCCGCAGCGACATCCGCACCCGGCCGTCGGCCGTGATGTGCGGCGTCACCTCGAGCTCGATCCCCGCCTCTACCTGCACCGGCTGCAGGGTGATGCCTCCGCCCCCGGCGCCCGCCCCCGCCGACGCGGTGAGGAAGGTGATCTCCTCGCCCACGAAGATGCGGGCGGTGCGGTTGTTCAGCGTGGTGATCTGCGGCATGGCCTCGACGTCGGCGATGCGCGTTTCCTGCAGCGCGCTCACGAGCGCCACCAGCGAAAAGCGGTTGGCCAGCAGCAGCGAGATCGCCACGTCGAGGGTGGCGTCCTCCACCTCCGACGCGGCGTTGCCCACGGCGCCGATGGACGGACCGCCCAGGACGAACCGGTCGTTGGGGGTGCTTTCACCCGTCGGCTGGCCGGTGTCGGGATCGTAGAGGGGGCTCTCGATAATACCACCGAAGCTGTTGCCCTGGAAGTCCTTGAGGTCGTAGCGGATTCCCAGCGCCTCCAGCTGCGTGCGGTCGACGAAGATGATCTTGGCCTCGATGGCCACCTGCGCCACCGGCACGTCGAGGGTGGTGAGCAGCGCCTCGATGTCGGCGACCACCCGCGCCACGTCGGTAACGATCAGGGTGTTGGTGGCCGTGTCGGCCGAAAGGCTGCCGCGCTCGGTCTGCAAATTCTCGAACGTCCCGGCCAGGTCGCCCGCGTTCACGTAGTTCACGCGGAAGGGGCGCGTGACCAGGGGCTCGGCCTGGGCGCGCGCGGCCAGGTTGGCCACCTGGTCCACGCGGATGATGCCCCCCGAAAGCTCCTCGGCCGCCAGCCCGTAGGCCTGCAGCATGGTGCGCAGCGCCACGTCCCACGGCTGGTTGGTGAACGACACCCCGTCCACCACGATCCCCGAAACGTCGGTGCCCGCGATGATGGAGCGCCCCGAGAACTCGGCGAAGGTGGCCAGCACGTCGCGCATCTCGGTGTTCTGGAAGCTCACCGTGATCCGGCGCCCCTGCGGAGGCTGCTGCGCCGCGGGGCGCGGGGCCGGCGTCGTGCGCGCCGACGCCTGCCGCGAGGCGGAAGCAGCCCCGCTGCTCCACGGCTGGAAGGCCGCGGCGCCCGACTGCAGCGACACGCGCAGCCCGCCGGCCACCTGCTCCACCGTGTACCGGGTTTCGCGGTCCAGGTCCAGCACCAGCCGCACCACGTCTTCCGAGTGCTGGCTGGTGCGCACCCCGCGCACGCCGCCGCGGTCCAGCCCCTCGTAGCGGTTGGAGGGCAGCCCCAGCCGCGCGTTCTGGATGTCGACCACCACCCGCGGGGGCCCCGCGAGGGCGAAGTCGCTCCACGTGACCGTGCCGCCGGCGATGTCCACCGTCAGCTCGGTGCGCCCGTCGCGCCCCTCCAGGCGCAGGGCGGCCACGCTGCCGTCCATAGCGGGGGGCGCGGGGAGGGGGGCAAGGGCCAGCAGCGCCGGCACCAGCAGCAGCGCCATCCACGCTTTGCGCACGATCATTGGTCGCCTCATGGTCAGAATCTCCTATGGCCTGCGTGCGGCGGGCGCCGGCGGCGGCGGAGCCGCCTGGGCCGGTGCGGCCGGTACCGGGGCCGACGTGGGGGGCGGGGCCGGCCGGCCGGCGCGCGGCACCTCCATCGAATACACCCGGCTTACCCCCATCTCTTCTTCGCGCACGTCCACCCGGCGGGGATGGATGCCCACCACGGTGATGGCGCCCAGCCGCTGCCCCACGCGCAGGCGCACCCGCTGCGTGCTGTCGGGAAGCGCGAACACCGCCACCGACTGGCGCGGGTTGGCGCTGTACACGATGCCCAGCAGGCGCAGGTCCTGCGCACGGACCCCCATGTCGTCGCCGCTCAGCAGCGGCAGGAAGGGGTCGGGGCGCCCCGCCGCCGGATAGCGGAACACCTCGCGGCGGTACACCTCGGCCTCGGGAAGCGACACCGCGGCCGTGCTGTCGCCGGGCGCCACCGCCGCCTGCTGGGCGGCGACGCCCGCGGCGGCGAGCACCAGGGCGGCAAGCGCCGCGCGGAAGGCTCGTTCAGGCGCTCGCGTCATCGTCGGCCGCAGCGGTGGGGATCACGTAGGTCTCGATGGAAAAACGGGCTTCCAGCTCCGCCGTGCGCCCCGCCGGCGCCGCGCCGGACGCGGCGCCGGCCTCGGCGACCGGGGCCACCGTCAGGTTGGTGGGCGTCACGATGCGCGGCAGCGAGGCCACCCGCGTCAGGAACTCGCCGATCTGGTGGTAGCCGCCGGTCACCGCCATGTCGTACACGCGGCGGGTGAAGAAATTTTCCTCGGTGGCGCTCACCGGCTGGATCAGGTGAATGCGCACCCCCGCCCGCTGCGCCTCGGCCGAGATGGCGTCGAGCAGGTTGGGCACCTCTTCGGCGGAGGGGATCAGCCCCTCGGCCAATTCCAGCTGCTGCCGGTACAGCACGAGCTGCTGGTCGATCTGCCCCTCGGCGCCGCGCGTGAGGGCGCGGCTGCGCGAGTTGACCGTTTCCAGCGCCTCGAGCCGGGCCTGCATCTGTCCGATGCGGGCGCTGCGCGGCGTGTACAGCCGGTCGTAGAACCCGAAGGCGATCAGGGCCAGGAACACCCCGCCATACATCAGGTTCTTCTTCTGCTGGGGGTCCAGCGGGGGAAGCGCCATGCGCGTCACCGGGCGTTGAGAAGGGGTACCGTCTCGACCAGCGACGGGTCGGGCTGCTCCCAGCGGGCCTCGAGAGAAAACTTGAGCACGCTGCGCCCCTGGAAGTCGATCTGCTCGCTGGTGATCAGCGCCACGTCGCGGATCATGGGCGACGCCTCGAGGTTGCGCATGAACCGCGTGAGCGCCTGGGTGGAGCCCGCGTTCCCCTCGACGTTGAACGAGGGCCCCGCGGCCACCGCCGCCTGGGCCGACGCCCTGGCGACCGAGTCCGCGCGCGCCTTGGCGGTGTCGGCCGGGGCCGCGGCCGGCGCGGGCGCGGGCGCGGGCGCGGCATCGGCGCCCTCGTCCTCCAGCACGGCCATCTTGGTCAGCCACATGAAGGGCGGCGTGGCGCGGCTCACCTCGTCCATCAGGTGCGGCCACACGTAGCGGCGCACGTCGACCTCGCGGATCACCTCGATCTTCTGGTCGATGGTGTCCTTGCGCGTGTCGAGCGTCTTCATCAGGGCGATCGAGCGCTCCAGCCGCACCGAGTCCTGCACCTCGCGGTTCACCTGGGCTTCCAGCGAAGCGATCTTCTGCCCCGAGGTCCAGAACCAGAAGGTGGACAGGGCCAGCAGCAGGACGGCCGCGCCGCCCAGCCCCGCGATCCGCGGGTCGCCCCCCAGCCGGGGCAGCGCCACGCCGGCCCCGGGGCGGCGGGCGGCCGTCGGGCGCTTCTGCGCCCCGCCGGGAAGAAGGTTGATCTCGATCACGTGCGCGTCTCGGGCAAAAGGGCCGTCATGGGCGCGGGCCTCAGGCGGCGGCGCGAAGGGCGAGCCCCACGGACAGCATCAGCATGGGCGCGAGCTCGTCGACCGGAAAGAACGCGGTGACCCCCGGGCGCACCTTCAGGCGCTGCAGCGGCGTGGCCACCTCGGTGCGCGCGCGCAGCCGCGACGCCAGCACGTCGACCAGCCCGGGAATGCGGGCGCCGCCGCCGCACACGTACACGCGTCCGGGGCCCGCCGCCTCGCCGCCCAGGAAGGCCAGCGCGCGCTCCACCCCCACGGCCAGGTCTTCCGCGCCCTGCTTCAGCAGGTCCTGGAACTCGCCGGCACGGGGCGAGCGGCCCTGCAGCACCGCGTCGGCCTCGTCCACCGTCAGCCCGTGCATGCGGCGCATGTCCTCGCGCAGCCGCCGCGAGCCGAAGGGCACGTCGCGGGTAAGCACCAGGGCGCCCTCCTGCAGCACGTTCACGGTGGCGATCTCGTGGCCCACGTTCACCAGCGCCGCCACCCCCTCCATGGCCTCGGGGTAGTTGTACTCGAAGGCGTTGTGAAGGGCGAACGAGTCCACGTCCACCACCTGGGGGAGCAGCCCCGCGTCGCGAAGCAGCCCCACCCGCTGGTCCACCACCTCGCGCTTGGCGGCCACCAGCAGCACGCTCATCTGCAGGCCGTCGTCCAGCGGGTCCAGGATCTGAAAGTCCAGCTGCACGTTGGCCATGTCGAAGGGCACGTACTGCTCGGCCTCCCAGCGAATGACCTCGCGCGCGTCGGTCTCCTTCATCCGGTCCATCTGGATTTTCTTGACCATCACGTCGCGCCCGCCCACCGACGACACCAGGCGCCGGGGCTTCACCGCCGCCGACTCCATGAGCGACCGCACCGTTTCCACCACGATCTGCGGGTCCATGACCTCGCCCTCCACGATCGCGTCGGCGATCAGGGGGGTGTGCGACACGTGGGTGAGCTCGGGCTCGGCGCCGGAATGGTCGACCACGGCCACCTTGATGAAGCCGCTGCCGATGTCGAGCCCGACCGTGCTCTTGTTGCGGCGCAGGAACGAAACCATGTACCCGTGTCTTTCGTGCGGGAACACCGGCGCCGCAAGGTGCCGCGGCTCAGTGAGGCGGGTGGAATGTGGTCAAGGAAGGCCGTGCATACGTTAGTGCGGGCATGCGCCGCCGTCAAGACATACGGCACATGCCCGCCCTACCCCGTGCCACTGCGGCGTTTACCGTATCAGTTCGTACCAGGAGAATGTTCCGCCGGACCGGGCCTGCGGCGCGTTGTCGAGCGCGGAGTTGTTCATGGCCCGCTCGGCGTCCTTGATCCCGCAGGTGTTGTAGCGGATGGTGGCGTTGCCGCTGACGTTGTCGGCGACGGCGCTGTTGGCGCCGAAGGCCACCACCGAGCCCTCGATCTTGGCGTCCTCGCCCCCGGACCCGCCCTTGATGTCCATGTCGCCTTCCACCAGCAGGATTCCCTTGAAGACGAAGTTGCCCTGGATCCTGAGATGGCCGTTGAGGATGACGATGATTCCCTGGCCGTAGTCGCCGTTGATCACCACCGTCTTGTCGGCCAGGCCGCTGGCGTCGATGGCCACCACCATGTGGAGATCCGCGGCGGCCGTGCTGGGGCAGGTGACGCCCAGGGCGGCGGGGCACCCCCAGTTGTACTTGCGCGGAGTGGAGCTGTTGGAGTTCGCGCGCGTGTTGTGGGAATAGTTCGGCGAGTCCCACATTGCGCCGAACTTGATGCCGGCGTTCTCGGCCAGCGAGCGCAGGGTGACCCCGGGCCCGAGCAGGCGCTCGGCGAGTTCGGCCTTGGTGAAGCTGGTGGTGCCTTTCGCCCCGTCGAGGTTCTTGTCGCCGGCATCGATGCAGTTCGTGGTTCCGGGGGGGCAGGCGTCGGACGTGACCTGCACCGCGAAGTCGGCCTCGTTGTCGGCGGCGCCGCAGTAGTTGCTGTCGTTACTGCCGTTGCTGATGACCGAGCTGCCGCTGATCTTGATCGCGCCTCCCGAGGTTGCCCCCGAGTTGATGGAGGTGCGCAGCGGCTTGGCCGAGCGCTTCGCGGCGATGAACGCCCCCACCCCCCGGCCACGCCCGTTCGCCGGCTGAACCAGCAGCGAAAAGATCTCGGTGCGCGTCATGGGGTCTGAGTCCGTGTTCCTGGCGTCCGACATCCGGTCGACCTGGACCGTGTACGCCGCCCCGCCCGGCCCCTGGACGGCGCCGGCGAGGGTAGGGGCCATACCCCGGCCGGCTCCCAGCCGGTCGGCCACGTACTGCTCCAGCGCCGCGTCGGCGTCGAAGAGCGACGCGGCACCGGTGCGGTGGGCCGCGCTGATGGCGAACTCGGTGGACGAGGTGAAGAGGGCGGCGGTGACCAGCAGCGACACCGCCACCAGCCCCATCAGCGCCACCGGCAGTGCGGCGCCGCGGCGATTGCGGGCGGGCGCCAGGTTCGGGAGCATCATCGGCATGGCCTTTAGTTGCGGATCTGGACGGTGACGGAGTCTTCTTCTACCTGCTGGCTCCCACCGGGCCGGGGTACGCTGACGGTGCGCACACGGAACCGGATCATCTCGATGTTGCTGGCCGCGGCGGCCAGGCCGGGGGCGACACCGATCGAGACGGGGGGATTGCCGCTGAGGTACTCGAACCCGACGAACTGGTCATCGACGGGGCCGGCCAGAGGCTGCATGTCGCTGTTCCCGGTCCCGCTGCCGTCGCTGCGGCGGATCCACCGCTCCCCCTGCGAGACACCCACGTCGTAGCGGACCAGCTGGTACACGGCGATCCGGTCGCCCGCGGCCGCGGTCAGCGGATGTCCCGCGCCCGTCAGCGTGACCGCCTCGACGTTCCCTGCCGCGCCGGGGCAGGTCCCGAGCGGGGCCGGCGCGGTGGCGGTGACGGTGGCGAGCGCGGGCACCGCGGGAAGCCAGGCGTTGCCTCGATACACGATCAGGCCGGCGCCCTCCCCCGTTGGGAAGGGGTCGGCGCCGGCGATGACCGGGAAGAGCGCCGTGGTGGTGTTCGCGCCGGCTGTGCTGCAGACCACGCCCCACCTGCGGGGGAGCATGAAATCCAGCCGCTGCGCGTCTGCCCGGAGCAGCCCGTCCGAGATGGCGCCGCGAAGGTCGCTTCCCACGATTTCCAGCGCTCCGCGCGCGTTCTGCTGCACCTGTTCGCGCGCGCTCTGCGCCGCGGCGGTGCGGGTCTGGCCGCTCACGAACTGGAGCACGACGGCCACCAGGATGCCGCCGATGACCAGCGAGATCATCAGCTCGGCGAGCGTGAAGCCGCCGCGGGCACGGGCCCGGTCAGTTGTTGAGGGGAGTGAGCGCACGGCCAAGGACGGTGACGGGTTGCAGGCGAAGGTGGTCCCCGGACGGCGGGGTCACGGTTACGGTGATCTGCCACATCGTACCGGCATCGGGCTGCACCTGGGGGTTGGCGACCACGTCCACGCTGCCGCCCCCATCCAGGGCGTAGCGCTTGGCCTGGGGCTGTCCTCCCGCCCGTACTGTCTTGAGCCCGGTTTCCAGCTCCTGCGTAGCGATCAGGGTGTACTGGGTGGTGCGATTGGCCATGCCGATCTGGCGGCTGGCGCCGATGGCCATGGCCTCGACGCCCAGCAGGCCGACGGCCAGGATGACCATGGCCACCAGGACCTCTACAAGGCTGAACCCCGCGTCGGCCCGCGGCCGGGTGCCTGCCGGATCACTAGTCACGGATCACTCTTCCCACGATGGTAACGGTTATGACGTCCGTCAGCCCGCCCTGGCGGGTGATGACGAGATTGTCTCCCAGGCCGGCCCCGGTGCGGCGCATGCCACGCGAGTCGAAGGCGATGCGTGCTCCGGCCGGGGCGGTGACCGCCACGCCGCGGGCGGTGCCCTCGAGCGTGACGTTCTTGACGACCCGCGCCACGGTCCCGTTCGGAGCATCGACCGTCACCATGTACTGTGACGGGGTGACGAGACGGAACGACGCGGTGTTGCCTTCACGCACGGCCTGCGTGCGGGCCAGCGCCAGGTCGGCGAGCACGTGCGAGGTGGCGCTCCGGGCCGTGAAGTACCGGATGGTCGCGGTGAACCTGGGCCCGGCCATGGCCAGGACCAGCCCCATCAGGAGCAGGACCACCATGAGCTCGAGGAGCGTGAAGCCCGCGCGACCGCCGCGGCGGATGTGGTGTGCGCAAATCATGCTGACACCCCACGTAACATCCGTGCCCAATCCGAAACCCTGAAACGGCGCCGTTTCAGCCTCCCTGCCACCCGGCCTCGACCCGAAGAACCTGCGGTGGCCGGAAAACTTTTCCGGCTCCGCGCGGCCGCTACCGGCTCCGCCGCACCCGTCCCGCGACCGAAAGGAAGAGGCTGTCGGCGTACGTCCGCTCGTGCACCCACACGGTGCGGTTGTTGAACCCGCGCGGCAGCCCGCGCGAGTTCACCGCCAGCGAGTCGAGCCCGTTCATTTCCATGCACACGCGCCCACCCGCGAGGCGAAGGTCGACGACACGCGACGGGCCGGCGGGGTGGGGCTGGCTGTGCACCCGGTACCGGAACCCGGCCCGCCGGCCGCGGAAGCGCACCTGGCAGTCGGCGGAAGGCTCCAGCACCAGCACGGCGGTGTGGCCTTCGCGCACGGCCAGCATGCGCACCAGGGCCAGGTCGCCCGCCACGAGGTTCGCGGCGCTCCGCACCCTCATCCGCGCGAGCATCCCGTCCAGCCTCGGCACTCCCATCGCGCACGCCAGGCCCACGATGCACAGCACGGCCAGCAATTCCACCATCGTGTACCCACCTCTCCGTACCTCCATGCCCCACCTCCATCCACCGCCCGGAAACCATCACGTCCACCGCTGTCCAGAATGTAGGGAGGTGAAGGCCGGAAGTCCTAACCGCCACCCGCCACGAGTGCGACGCGTTTTTGAGGACATTCCCGAGGTGTGGCGGGCGGGGGATACGTTACGGTCCGGGCGGTCCGCGCCGGAGCACCGGACAGCATCCGCGCGCCCGCAAGCATTCTGCACGAAATCCAGCACTTTGCCGCGCCTCGACGGCGCGCGGCAGCGCCGCAAGAGACGCAAACACGCCTCTGGCAACGACTTGCAGAATGCCGGGCAGGTGGTACGGCCGTTGCCTTACTCCGTGCCAGCAGCACGGCATCAGTGCTGAAGCGCCCAACCAACCCAGCAGGAGCACCCCCATGCGCAACGTCCGCAACAACAAGGGCTTCACCCTGATCGAATTGATGATCGTCGTGGTCATCATCGGCATCCTGGCCGCCATCGCCATCCCCAAGTTCAACGCGGTGTCGAAGAACGCCAAGCAGGGCGAGGCCGGCACGGTGCTGAAGCAGATCTGCACGCTGGCGCAGACCTACAAGGACC